>JACZUY010000030.1 GCA_022572945.1 Pseudomonadota bacterium | reverse complement strand
CGAGACGACCGGTCAACCAATGACCTATGGGCAATGTCCCTTTCCGGTTAAAGCACGCTTGCGGCTCCCGCTTTCGCGAAGCCCGTTTCGGCGGGCGAAGGAAGGTCGCCGTCCGGGGTTGCACCCCACACCCCACTCTTTTCTTGGGGCCATCGGCCCCAAACCCCATGAAATGAAGGGGGGTTGGGGCATCGCCCCAAGCGGGTGTGGGCGGCAGCCCACAAAGCACGGCCCATCAGGCGCCGATCGTGCGTCAACCGGATAGGGACGATGGGCAAATTAGTGGCGTAGGGCGGCGCGCACCCAGGCGGACGGTTAGCCCCGATTGAGCAGGTCAGGGCGCTGGCGGATCAGAACCGCCGACCATCAAGCCTCCGCAAGCGACGGATCCGGTGTTTCTGGTACGCCCGGATCTCGCGTGACAGCGGGTCGCCACGGCCGAACGTCAAGTGGGTGATCGAGATGATATGCGCGTTCTTGGTGTCGGGAAGATCGAGGGTGCAAACGATCCCGCCCTCATCGCCGAAATAATAAATGGTGGTGATCTCGCATCGGCGGGGAATCGCCAGATCCGGCGATTCCGCCCGCAAGGCTTCATGCGCACGGGCGGTGACTCCGGCGCCCATCGGCAGGGCAGCCTTCATCTTCCCCATCAACGCCGCGGTTTTCTCCGTGTTGTCGATCATTGCTCGTCCTTGCCGCCCGGCTGCGTCACTCGAACCTCATGGTTTCCATCAGCCCCCGCGCCACGGCGGCGCGGTATACCGTTTCGATGAACTTCACGTTTCTGCCGTCCTCCAGGGAAGGGCTCCCCTCGCGGCAGGGAAAGTTCGCAATCACCTCTTCCAAGGCGTCGCAGGTGATCGGGACCACCGCGCCGGTCGTCATGTGGAAATCATCGGGCTTGGTGACCCTGCTCGCGATCACCATGCCTTCCGGCATCGTCGCCTCGAAGCCCTCGTCCATGAGCCAGATCTCGCGCTCAAGGAACAGGTCGTCCAATACCAGCCCCGCCGCCGCATGCCGCCGATTGACAACGAACAGAGAAAACCGTGAACCGCACATGGCGTCGAGCATGATTGCCTCGCCGCTGCCGGCGGGAAAGCGCTTCGTCCTGCGATACAGTTCGACCGGCGGTGTTTTCCTCGGCCGCGCAGAGTAGACGGCGAGGTCGATGGCAAGGGTCATTTCCTCGAACCCGTCCGCGACGAAGGTCTTCCTTCTCACCAATCCAAGGCGCTTTCCCCAGTAAAAAATCGCCTTCCTTGAGACGTGCGTCAGAACCGCGTCGCCGTGGTTCCGGCTGATCTCCCTCAGGCGGCGGTACCTTCCAAGCACCCCCTCACGGTCGACGATGCCTTCGCCGAAACCGCTTGCGTCCATGGTTCCCTCGCCGCCGCGGTACCCGCCCATGCTTGAGTCGAGTGCAACTGCCGCCGGCGACGTGGGCGACAATTCTCCACTGCCCGCGCTTGTCCCCATCGTTCACCTCGCAGCATTTCCTTGGCGCGGACGTCCTCCCGGAAGAGAGAAATATCTCCGCACTGCCTTCGTAGCCACAAGATATTGGGTGAAGCTCGAGATTGCAACCTAGATATTGGGGTGACAAGGGCGCTCGTTCAAAGCGCGCTTCGACAACACCGCGCTGATCGCCGCGACCGTTGGTCTCGTACCGGCGAGCCGATGTATCGACTCGCCTTGCGTTCAAACGGCACGCAGCCTTACGCTGCACTGGCGGCGGCGCGCGGTCGCGCTTGCCAGCGAGCACATGTGTTAGAACATGCGCTCGCTGGTATGACGGGGAGCTGAACGCATGGCCAACGTGGTGGTCGTCGGCGCCCAGTGGGGCGACGAGGGCAAGGGCAAGATCGTCGACTGGCTGTCGCAGCGCGCCGACGTGGTGGCGCGCTTCCAGGGCGGCCACAACGCCGGGCACACGCTGGTCATCAACGGCGAGACCTTCAAGCTGAGCCTGTTGCCCTCGGGCGTGGTGCGGCCGGGCAAGCTGTCGATCATCGGCAACGGCGTGGTCATCGACCCGTGGGCGCTGTTGGATGAGATCGACGCGATCGCTAAGCAGGGGGTCGTGGTGAGCCCCGAGACCCTGCTCGTCGCCGATACCGCGACGCTGATTCTGCCGCTTCACCGAGAGCTCGAGCGGGCGCGCGAGGCGCAGCGCGGCGGCCCGCGCCTCGGCACCACCAAGCGCGGCATCGGCCCGGCGTACGAGGACAAGGTGGCGCGCCGCGCGATCCGGCTGTGCGATCTCGGCGATGAGGGCGGGCTCGACGACAAGATGAACGAGCTCTTGCTGCACCACAACGCCATCCTGCGCGGGTTCGGCGCGGCCGAGATCGACAAGGCCGCGCTGGTCGCCGAACTCAAGGCCGTCGCCCCGCGCATCCTGCCGTTCGCCGCGCCGGTCTGGGAGCGGCTCGACGCGGCGCGGCGCGCCGGCCGGCGCATCCTGTTCGAGGGCGCGCAAGGCGCCATGCTCGACATCGACCACGGCACTTACCCTTATGTCACCTCGTCGAACACGGTGGCCGCCGCGGCCGCGGTGGGAACCGGCCTCGGTCCGTCGATCATCGACTACGTGCTCGGCATCACCAAGGCGTACACCACCCGCGTCGGCAGCGGCCCGTTCCCCACCGAGCTCGACGACGATGTCGGCCGCGGCCTCGGCGAGCGCGGGCGCGAGTTCGGCACGGTCACCGGGCGTCGCCGCCGCTGCGGCTGGTTCGACGCGGTGCTGGTGCGCCAGGCGATCAAGATCAGCGGCATCGACGGCATCGCGCTGACCAAGCTCGACGTGCTCGACGGCATGGACCGCCTCGAAGTTTGCGTCGCGTACCGCTATCGCGGCGAGACGCTGCAGCGGCTGCCGGCGTCGATGTCGGCGCAGGCCGGGGTCGAGCCGGTGTACGAGGCGTTCGAGGGCTGGAGCGAGAGCACGCGCGGCGCGCGTTCGTGGGCCGAGCTTCCCGCCAGCGCGGTGAAGTACATCCGCCGCATCGAGGAGCTGATCGAGGCGCCGGTCGCGCTGCTGTCGACCAGCCCGGAACGCGACGACACGATTCTCGTCAGGGACCCGTTCGCCGATTAGGGCGGGTCGCTCAAGCTTCGCCTGGGCCGTTCCCGTTGGTCGCACATTCAGGAAGGACGCCATGACCGGACCGCTCGATGGTTTGCGCATTTTCGACCTGACGCGAATCCTCGCCGGCCCGGTCTGCACCCAGATCCTGGGCGACCTCGGGGCCGACGTCATCAAGGTCGAGCGGCCGGGGGTGGGCGACGACACGCGCGGCTTCGCGCCGCCTTACATCCGCGACGCAAGCGGCGCCGAGACCAGCGAAAGCGCGTATTTCAGCTGCGCCAACCGCAACAAGCGGTCGGTCACCCTCGACCTGACCAAGCCCAGGGGGCAGGACCTGGCGCGGCGACTGATCGGCAAGTGCGACGTGCTGGTCGAGAACTTCAAGACCGGCGGCCTGGCCAAGTACGGCCTCGGATACGATCAGCTGAAGGACGCGTTTCCCGGCCTGGTCTACTGCTCGGTCACCGGGTTCGGCCACACCGGCCCCTACGCCGAGCGGCCGGGCTACGACGTGCTCATCCAGGGCATGGGCGGTCTCATGAGCGTCACCGGCGAGCCCGACGGCGCGCCCCAGAAGTCGGGCGTTCCGGTCGCCGACATCATGGCCGGCATGTACGCGGCGGTTTCGATCAACGCCGCGCTGCGCCACCGCGAGGTCACCGGCGAGGGGCAGTTCATCGACATCGGCATGCTCGACGTGCAGGTCGCGTTCTCGACGATCATGGGCGCCAACTACCTGGCCACGGGCGAGGTCCCGAAGCGTCTCGGCAACGCCCACCCCAACATCGTGCCCTACCAGTCGTTCGCCACCGCCGACGGCGACATCATCCTGGCCGTCGGCAACGATGGCCAGTTCAAGCGGTTCTGCGAGTTCGCCGGCGTCCCGCAACTCGCCGCCGACGAGCGCTTCGGCACCAATGCGGCGCGGGTCCGGAACCGCGACGAACTGCTCCCTCTGCTCGAGCCGGTGGTCGCGGAACGCCCGTCCCGGCACTGGCTCGAGGGCCTCGAGGCGTGCAACGTGAGCTGCGGCCCGATCAACGACCTCGAGCAGGTGTTCAACGATCCGCAGGTGGAGGCCAGGGGCATGCGGCTCAGGATGCCCCATCCGGCGACCGGCGACGCCCCGATCGAGCTGATCGCCAGCCCGATCCGAATGTCCGCGACGCCGCCCAGCTACCGCCATGCGCCGCCGATGCTCGGCCAGCACACCGACGAGGTGCTCAAGGAACTGCTCGACCTCGACGACGACGCGCTGACCGCGCTGCACGCCGACGGCGTCATCTGAGCCGCGCCCGGCTTTCCCCGAGACGGCGGTTCGCGATTAGCCCTTCCACAGCCCCTCGCGCACGAGGTCGTCCTGGGCGGCGGTGATGCTCTCGCGCAGGGTCTCGACGATGGTGTCGATGTGGCCGCGCTCCAGGATCAACGGCGGCGACAGCACGTTGAGGTGGGCGACGGGGCGGACGATGACGCCGCGCGCCTGGCAATGGCGGGCGATGCGGCCGCCGATGTCGACCCCGGGATCGAACAGCGCCTTGGTCTCCTTGTCGGCGACGTTCTCGACGCACAGCATGAAGCCCTTTCCGCGCACGTCGCCGACGATCGGCAGGTCGAGAAGCGTCGCCAGCCGCTGCTCGAAGTAGGGGCCGACCTCGCGCACGTGGCCGCAGATGTCCTCGCGCTCGATGATCTCGATGTTCTTGAGCCCCGCCGCGCAACTGACCGGGTGACCCGAGTAGGTGAAGCCGTGGGTGAACAGCGCGCCTTTGGCCTGGGGCACGCTGATGACGTCGTAGATCTCGTCCGAAAGCAGCGTCGCCGACAGCGGCACGTAGCCCGAGGTGATTCCCTTGGCCGCGGTGATGATGTCGGGCGCGAAGTCGAACACCGGCTCCGAGGCGAAGAAGTGGCCGACGCGGCCGAAGCCGGTGACCACCTCGTCGGAGATGGTGATCACGCCGTACTTCCGGCACACCTCGGCGGTGCGCTTGTGGTAGCCCGGCGGCGGCACGATCACCCCGCCGGCGCCCATGATCGGCTCGGCGATGAAGCAGGCGACGTTCTCGGGGCCGAGCTCGAGGATCTTGTTCTCGAGGTCGGCGACCTTTTCGTCGCGGAACGCATCGACGCTCATGCCTTGCGCCCGGCGATAGGGGTTGGGCGACGGGATGTGGTGGACGAGGCCGGGGGCGAGGTCGAAGCCCTGGTGGTCGAACGCGACCCCGGTCATCGACATCGCCAGGTAGGTCGAGCCGTGGTAGCCGTCGACGCGGGCGATGATCTTCTTCTTGGCCGGCTTGCCGAGGCGGTTGAAGTAGAAGTGGATGATGCGGATCGCGGTGTCGTTGGCCATCGACCCGCCGGTGCCGTAGAACACGTGGTTCAGGTTGGCCGGCGCGATCTCGGCGAGCTTGGCCGCGAGCTCGGCCGCCGGCGGCGTCGTCAGGTTCGTGAACGTCGAGTAATAGCAGATGCGCCGCGCCTGGTCGGCGATCGCCTCGGCCATCTCGTCGCGGCCGTAGCCGATGTTGACGCACCACAGCCCGCCGATGCCGTCGATGAAGCGGTCGCCGTCGGAATTGTAGACGTAGACTCCTTCGGCCTCGGCCATGACCTCCGAGCCCCGGTCCTTGAAGGTGGCGAAGTTGGTCCACGGGTGAATGTAGTGGTCGCGATCCTTGCGCCACAAATCGTCGGTGTCGTAGGCGGCGAAGTTGGTCCGCTCCATGGTGCCCTCCCGACTACGGAATACGTGCTTCCCGCCCGCATGTTGACGGCAAAACGGGGACGCTGCAATTTGTTATACCGACGAGCCCATCAATGGACTCGCCTTTATTCCCTCAGGCGCCGGGCGGGGCCATCCGGCCCTTTGGCTTTCGCGCCAGGGGGCGCGGCGCCCCTCTTGTTGCGATCGATACGGCGCGCTTGCCGGCGGTCATTATGAGTCAATCATAATGACCGCTGGTATTATACCGTCGATCGTCGGCAACGACCGATGGGCGTTCGGAAAGGAGATCGGGAGATGGCGCAGGATTTATTCTGGACCGAGCTCAGGGAGGAGATACAAAGCGAGTCGATCTCGAATCATCCGCTGTACGTGGACCTGGTCGAGGGCCGGCTCAGTCGCGCGACCATCGCCGAGCTCTGCGCCCAGCTCAAGTATACGGTGCTCGACGGCATCTCCTCGCTGTCGCTCATCATTCCCCAGGCGCCGAGGCAGTTGAAGAAGGAGCTGGCCGAGAACCTGTTCGGCGAGCTGTGCGGCACGCCCGCGGAGCCGTCGCACTGGGAGCTGGCGCTCAGGGCCGGCGCGGCGGCGGGCTACTCGCAAGACGACATCGACGCGCGGCCGATGCTTCCCGAGACCAAGATCTATCCCGACACCGTGTCGGCTTACGCGATGAGGGGGATGTGGCTCGAGGCGCTGTGCTTCGTGTCGCTGGGGATCGAGGACATGTTCACCGAGTTCTGCGACGGGGTGAGCAAGGGGCTGAAGGCGCACTACGGCTACGACGGCGACCAGGCGTTCTACTTCTCGGTCCACGTCGGGGCCGACGAGGCGCACGCGGCGACCGGCTGGGAGGCGGCGCGCGCCCACGCCACCACCGACGAGAAGAAGCGAAGCGTCAGGCGCGCGTCGCTCGAGGGCCGAAACATGTGGTGGAACATGTACTCGGCGGTCTATCGCATGGGCGAGGGCAAGGACGCGCCCGTGCTGCGGCTGGAGGGGTGAGCAGGGGCGCCGCGCGGGCGCAGGGAACGACCAAACAGGCCCTCATACCGGCGCGCCCGGGAATTCGTCGGCCGCCGGCATTTTAAGTGTATATACACCTATAATGCCGGCGGTCACTATGATCGGCTGATAATGACCGCTGGCAAGCGCGCTTGCCTCCGAGACCGAGGGATCGGTTCGTCGGCTCGTCGGTATCGCGCGGCTTTCAGAAAGCATCGAATAAAGGGGTCTGACCCCTTTTATTCCGACTCCCGCTCGTTCGTTCCTGAAAACGGAATCAGCCGGAGTCGATCTCGTCGCGCAGGTCCCGGAGCCAGGCGATGTCGCGCCCGCAGCGGTCGATGTCGTGGTCGAGCCAGCGCACGAAGTAGCTGCCTTCGTCGGCGTGCGCCGCGCGCAGGTCGCAAAGGCGCGCCAGCTCGCCTTCGCGCATCTCGATCATCGTATCGACCTGATCGCACCGCTCGCCGGGCGAAAGCAGGTCGAGGAAGCGCAGCTTCAGCGCGATGACGAGCTTGTTGAAGTCGTTGGCCTGGACCCGCACGGTAGCGCTCAGCAGCTCGTGGAGCTCGACCTCGCCCGCCTCGCTGAGACCAAGCAGCGCGTCGCCCGGCGTCTCGCTTTCCGCGACCGTCCCGATGAGCCCCTCGAGCCGCATCAGCTCGATCGACGAGGCCATGACGTCGAGCGTCGGCCCCCAGAAGCGGGTGGTGAAGTGGCGCACCTCGCCCGCGAGCTCGCCGTAGCGCCGCGGCCCCTGGCGCAAAAGCGCGAGCGCGGTGAGGCGGATCGCCTCCTTGGGCATCAGCGAGTTGTCGCGGAACATCTGGGCCACTCCTCGAATCCTGCGGGCTGAGGTTGTCTGAGGCTCTGTTGTACCGAGGATAGGTTTACCGACCGTTGCTGTAAAGCGGGCATTCGCCCGGCGCGGCGGCCCCGCGCTCAGGAGATCGCCGGGTTGCCGATCTCGCGGATCAGCTTGCGCAGAATCGCGGCCGCGTAGTGGTCGTAGTCTTGGGCTTCCATCGCGAAGGCGCCGTCCCCGACGATCACGTACTTTTCGAAGTAGAATTTGAGGGTCGGCACCTCGTTGAGGATGGCCAGGCCGTTTACGGTCACTCCGGCGACCCTTGCCAGCGGCGCGACCGCGCGAATCTTGTGGCCGGTGTTGTTGCGCCCGTCGGCGGAGATATCGATCACGCGCCGCGTGCCGACCAGCCGGTTGGCCCCGAACAGGTCCACCCCGTAAGAGATCATCGACGAAATCGAGGTCGCCCCGTCCCGGGTCATCCGCGGCGCCGCCTCGATCCGGTTGGCGAGGGCGGTTGCGGAGGCGGCGTCCGTGACCAGGATCCAGGGAACCACCGTTACCTGCGTGTCCGCGCCCGACCATTCCACTAGGGTGACACCGATCGAGCCGAGCTCGCCGGCCCGAATCGCGGCCAATACGGCCGGATGCCGGAAGGCTTCGGCCAGTCCGGTCTTCTGCAGCTCGAATTCGTGGCTGTCGATGCTGTAGGAGCAGTCGATCGCGAGTATCAGCTCGACGTCCACCGCATACGACGTTTGCGCCTCGGGCGCACCGGTCAGGCCGAGACATAGGATCGATGCGAGAATAGACCCGCGGCCCCAAGGCGGGCTGTGGCGGCTCACGATTACCCCGGCGACAGGCCGCGCATCCGTTCGTTGCGACGGCGCAGGAGTTCGATCGCCGTGAGAAGCATGATCGAGAAGAAGACGAGCAACGTCGCCACCGCCAGGATGGTGGGGCTGATCTGCTCGCGGATGCCGGCCCACATCTGGCGCGGAATGGTGCGCTGCTCGAAACCGGCCAAGAAGAACACCACCACCACCTCGTCGAACGACGTGATGAAGGCGAACAGCCCCCCCGAGATGACGCCGGGCAGGATCAGGGGCATGGTGATCTTGAAAAAGGTGCGAGACGGCGGTGCGCCGAGGCCGGCGGCGGCGCGCACCAGAGTCTGGTCGAAGCCGACCAGGGTCGCCGTCACCGTGATCACCACGAACGGCGTGCCCAGCGCCGTGTGGGCGAGGATCAGCCCCGGCAGGGTCTGGGCCAGGCCGAGCTTCGAATAGAAGAAGAACATGCCGGCCGCCGAGATGATGATCGGCACGATCATCGGCGAGATCAGGACCGCCATGGTGACGCGGCGAAAGGGCATGTACGAACGGCTCAGGCCCAGCGCCGCCACCGTGCCGAGGATGGTGGCCAGGGAGGTCGCGAAAACCGCGATAATGATGCTGTTCTTCGCCGATTGCAGCCATTGCCGGTTGTCGATGATGTCCTGGTACCAGCGCAGCGAGTAGGCATCGGGCTTCAGCGCCAGCATGTCCTGGCTGAAGGTGAAGTAGGGCTCGGCGTTGAACGACAGCGGGACGATCACCAGGATCGGGGCGATCAGGAACAGGAATACCGCCGCGCAGATCGTCAGGAACAGATAATGCCAGGCGTGGCCCAGCGGCCCGATGTACGGAGGAAGCGCCATCGCCCTATCCCAGCTTCATGTTGTCGATGCCGACCACCCGGTCGTAGAGCCAATAGATGGCGAGCACCCCGGCCAGCAGGATGGCGCCGAGCGCCGCCGCCAGGCCCCAGTTGAGGGACGACTTCATGTGGTAGGCGATGAAGTTGCTGATCAGCTGCCCGGTGCTCCCGCCCACCAGCGCCGGGGTGATGTAGTAGCCGACGGAAACGATGAACACCAGCAGCGAGCCGGCGCCGACCCCGGGCACCGTCTGGGGCATGTAGATGCGCACGAAGGCGGTAAACGGGTTGGCGCCCAGCGACTGGGCGGCGCGCATCGACGACGGCGAGATCGTCTTCATCACCGAATACAAGGGCAGCACCATGAATGGCAGCAGGATCTGGGTCATGGCGATCAGGGTGCCGGTCATGTTGTAGATCATGCGGATGCGGCCCTCGTCGGAGAGGATCCCGACCCACACCAGGATGTCGTTGATCACCCCGTTGCTCTGCAGCAACACGATCCAGGTCGTCGTGCGGACCAGCAGCGAGGTCCAGAACGGCAGCAGGACCATGATCATCAGCAGGTTGCTTTGGCGCAACGGCAGGGTCGCTAGCAGATAGGCGATCGGATAGCCCAGCAACAGGCAGAACGCCGTCACCAGCAGGCTGACCCACAGGGTGCGGCCCCATATGGTGATGTAGATCCGCCGCACCTCGGGCTGCGTGACCACGTTTCCGTCGGCATCGAAACGGCGGTCCACGCCGGCCAGGTAATGGACCAGAGTGTATCGTTTGCCAATCAGCTTGATCGCCGCCCAGGTCTCGCGCTGGCCCCACTTCTCGTCGATCTCGACCATCGCCTCCTTGTAGGGGCCCCGCTCGACGCGCTTGAGCTTGCGGGCGGACTTGGTGATGAGGCTGCGCATGCCGCCGCGCTCGTAGTTGAGCCGGGTGGCCGCCTTGCCCAGGTTCCTGTCCTCACGGCGCAGCTTCAGCTCCTTGGCCAGCGCCGCGAAGGCCGCTTCGTCGGGCAACTTCTTGCCGTCCCACTGCTCGAGCGCCGCCACCGTCTCGGGGAGCAGCGACGAGATTCGCGGGTTGTCGACGCTGCGGAACAGCATGTCGGCGATGGGCAGGACGAAGGAGACGGTGATGAAGAGAAGGAGCGGCGTGACCAGGAGGAAGGCCCGGACGCGGCTCGTGCGGGTGGCGCGGCGCAGCTTGTCCTTCAGCGGCACCCCGTCGACCGTTATCCCCTGAACCGTGGCATCCGCAATGGCCATGGGCCGCCCCGTGAAATGGTCAAACCAATAAAGGACCGCTGGCGGCGGAAGGAAAAGGGCCGGGGGCGGGCGCGAGGCCCGCCCCCCGCATGGCGACCGAGCGTGCTACTTGGCCAGCCAGGCGTTGAAGCGCTCGTTCAGCTCGTCCGAGTGGTCGGCCCAGAACTCGAAGCTGTTAAACAGCGCGTTCTTGAAGTTCTCCGGCGCCGTCGGCATGTGCGGCTTCATGTCGATGCCGGTTTCGGCATGCGTCGAGACCAGCGCCATCGACGACTTGCGCACCGGGCCGTACGAGATGTACTTGGCCTGGTCGGCGTTGCGCTGGGTGTCGGTGACGAACTTGAGGTAGTCCAGCGCCAGGTCCAGCTTCTTGGTGCCCTTGACGATGCCGTAGAAGTCGAGGTCCCAGATCTGGCCGTCCCAGATGATCACGAAGGGCTTGTTCTCCAGGTTCTGGGCGTTGAAGATGCGGCCGTTGTAGGCGGACACCATGATCGCCTCGCCGTCGGCCAGCATCTGCGGCGGCTGGGCGCCGGCCTCCCACCACAGGACGTCGTCCTTGATGGTGTCCAGCTTGGCGAACGCCCGGTCGACGCCTTCCGGGGTGGAAAGGGTTTCGTAGATCTTGTCGTTGGGCACGCCGTCCGCCATCAGCGCCCACTCCAGGTTGAGGGCCGGGACCTTGCGCAGGGCGCGCCTGCCGGGGAACTTCTTGGTGTCGAAGAAGTCGAGGATGGTCGTCGGCTTCTCGTCCTTGAAAACAGGATTGGTCTCGTCGTAGGCAATGATGGTGGACCACACGATCGAGGCGACGGCGCAGTCGATCAGGGTGCCTTCGATGAAGTCCTCGGTGGCCGGGGTGCCGTCGGGGGCCGGCGGCCAGATCGAGTGGTCGAGGGGCACCACCAGGCCCTCGTCGCAGGCGCGCACCGCGTCGCGCGTTTCGAAGTCGATGACGTCCCAGGTCACGTTGCCGGCTTCGACCTGCGCCCTGATTTCCGCCAGGCCGCCGCTGTAGTCCTCGGAATTGACCGTGTTGCCGGTCAATTTCTCCCACGGCCGGTGGTAGGCCTTGATCTGGCTCTGGGTGTACGCGCCGCCCCACGACACCACGGTGATCTCCCCGGCAAGCGCCGGCGTCGCCGTCGCCAAACCGAGCGCCGCGGCGCCGATCGCCGCCACGGCGGAAACTTTAAACATCGGTTTCATTAGTCCGTCCTCCCAAAGTTGATGCCGGCAGCGCCGGCAGGTGCGTGAACTGCTTGGTTCATGCATGGCGTGACAGCGCCAAGGCTGTGACGCGCCCTCGCACGGACCCCTGACGCCTAAACGTCGAGGGCACGGCAATCCTCGATCGCCCAGCCAACCTTCACGTCGTCGCCTTTCCGCAGGGCGGCGTGGCCGGACGCGTTCGGAACCTTGACAATGAAGTCGTCGTCCCCGCACACGCTCACGCGCGTGCGGATATGGTCGCCAAGGTAGATAAGCTCCTCGACCCGGCCCTCGAAGACGTTCGGGAACTGCCCGTCGGGCGGGTTGATTTGCACCCGCTCGGGGCGGAGCGACAACATGGTCCGGCTGCCGACGCCCTCGATGTTGACGGCCCGGGCCTCGACCTTGCCGCCGCCGTCAACCTCGACCGAGCAGTTCATGCCGTTCATGCTGGTCACCCTGCCGAGGAGCTTGTTGTTCTCGCCGATGAACTGGGCCACGAACGCGTTTTGCGGTTCCTCGTAAAGGGTGTCCGGCGTGGCGAGCTGCTGAATCTCGCCGTGGTTTAACACCGCGATGCGGTTCGACATGGTCAGGGCTTCCCCCTGGTCATGCGTGACATAGACGATGGTGACGCCGAGGTTGTCGTGGATGTGCTTGATCTCGTACTGCATCTGCTCGCGCAGCTGGCGGTCGAGCGCGCCCAGCGGCTCGTCCATCAACACCAGCTTGGGGTCGAAGACCAGGGCGCGGGCGACGGCCACGCGCTGCTGCTGGCCGCCCGAGAGCTGCGCCGGGCGGCGGTGCTCGAAGCCGCCGAGCCGCACCATGTCGAGCACCCGCCGGACACGCCCCTCGACCTCGCCCTTCGACATCCTGCGGACCTCGAGCGGGAAGGCGAGGTTCTCCTGCACGGTCATATGGGGAAACAGCGCGTAGTTCTGGAACACCATGCCGATGTTCCGCTTGTGAGGCGGAACGTTGTTGATGGCGCGGCCGTCGAGAGTGATGTTCCCGTGGGTTGTGGGCTCGAAACCCGCCAGCATGAGGAGGCAGGTGGTCTTGCCCGACCCCGACGGGCCGAGGAGCGTCAGGAACTCGCCCTGGGCAATGTCAAGGTTGAGGTTCTTGACGACCAGGGTTTCGCCGTCGTAGCTCTTCTGAACGTCGACAAACCTTACGAACGCGTCGTTAGTCTCCGGCATGTGCTCCCTGACAACCTCAAGCCCCGCGCCCCGAGTCCCCCTTTGGGTCTCGCGGCTCCGGCCTCCCGAATCGATGACTCCGCCTGAACCGGCCCGTCCGCGCCTTCTCCGGACGTTTTGACGAACCCGTCAGCGGTTTCGCGCCCATTATCAGTCCCGATTCGCCGCACGAGTCAACCGACTTTGTTGGTTAATGGCGCGTGCGACCGGCCGGCGTCGATCTTCCGCGAGGGCTACGTTCAGCCGCGCGCACCGGTTTCGTCCAGTCAGCTTCCGACCGTCGCCCGCCAGTACCGCACGTTGAGCTCGAGAATGAGCTGGTCATGCTTATTTTCGAGGCAGTCGCGCAGGCTATGGTCGAAGCCCGCGTCCACGTTCTGGCGACAGCTTCCATAGGCCTCGTTCGCGCGGGCCACGGCCTCGCCCTCGATGCCGCCGTTGTCGACCAGCCGCTCGCCGGTGGCGCGCAACGGGCCGGTGGCGGCGGCGATCTCCAGGTCGCTCTGCGGGTTCGGATCGCCGGCCACCGCGACCGGAACCAGCGTAATCCTGGCGCCGACATCGACCGCCGCCCGCACCGCGCCGAGCGCCTCGAGCGCCCGTTTGGGCAACGCGATCCTGACTGCGGTGAAGCTGCGCTCGGTGATGAACGTCAGCTGTTCGGCGCCGGGAAGACGCCGCGATTTACCGTCCGCCGCGATGACGATGAGCGAGAGCGCGTCGCCGACCGCCCGGTACGCGGCGCCCGGCGTCGGGATGCCGCGCCCCTGCTGCAGACAGAAGGCGCTGAACTCGGCCGCGCATTCGCCGGCGAAGCACCTGAGCGGAACCGGTCCGTTGGTGGCCACGAGGCCGAGAGCCTGGGGTGCGGCGCGCGCTCCGCCCAGCGGCAAGGCGATCGCCGCCGCGGCGAGCGCGACGAGCAAACGAGCAAGCATTGCGTAACCGTCCCAGCGATGTTGACGCGAGCCGGCAGCACCCCACCTGCGGCTGAGCCGGTCAACCGCCGCGCCGGGGCGCGCCCCGGCGGCCGCCGAAAATCAGGCTGGTGCGGGCGAACCGGTCAGGCGGCGGCGACACCCGCCTTGGCGAGGATGTCGCGGGTATCGTCGAGCGCCAATTCGAGGCGGTCGAACAGCGTGTCGATCTCGGCCTCGGTGATGATCAGCGGCGGGCACACCGCGACCACGTCGTTCATCAACGCGCGCACCAGAAGGCGGTGCTCGCTCGCCCGCGCCATCACCGTGGGCGCGGCCTTGAGCGCCGGGTCGTAGAACTCCCTGGTCGTCTTGTCGCGCACCAGCTGCACCGCCCCGATCAGGCCGACGCCGCGCGCCTCGCCGACCAGCGGATGGCCGCCGAGCGCGCCGAGCCGTTGCTGGAAGCGCGGGGCCACGCGCTGCACGTGGCCAACGATGTCGCGCTCCTGGTAGATCTTGAGCGTCTCGAGCGCCACCGCGGCGGGCGCCGGGTGGCCGGAGTAGGTATAGCCGGTGCCGAACGTGCCGCGGCGCCCGCTCTCCTCGCGGATCGCCTGGTAGACCTTCTCCGAGATCATCGCCGCGCCGATCGGCAGGTACGCCGCCGACAGCGCCTTGGCGACGGTGATCATATCGGGCTTGAGGTCGTAGGTCTGGCTGCCGAACATGTTGCCGGTCCGGCCGAAGCCGCAGATCACCTCGTCGGCGATGAACAGCACGTCGTGGCGGCGCAGCACCGCCTGCACCTTGTCGAAATAGGTGGCGGGCGGCACGATCACCCCGCCCGCGCCCTGGACCGGCTCGGCGATGAACGCGGCCACGGTCTCCGGCCCCTCGTCGAGGATGAGCTTTTCGAGGTTGTCGGCCATGCGCGTGGCGAACGCTTCCTCGGTTTCGCCGTCCTCGCCGAAACGCCAGTAGTGCGGGCAATCGGTGGCGATGAAGTTGTTGATCGGCAGGTCGAACGAGGCCTGCACATAGGGCATGTGGGTCAGGCTGGCGGCCGCCACGGTGACGCCATGATAGGCGTAGTAGCGCGAGATGATCTTCTTCTTCTCGGGCCGGCCAAGCGCGTTGTTGTAGTACCAGACCATCTTGATCTGGGCGTCGTTGGCCTCCGAGCCCGAGTTGGTGAAGAACACCTTCGACATCGGCGCCGGCGCCATCTCGATCAGCCGTTCGGCGAGCTCGATCACCGGCGGCGTCGTCTTGTGCGCGAAGCCGTGGTAGTACGGCATGGCGCTCAGCTGCCGGGTCGCCGCGTCGACCAGCCGGGGCTCGCTGAACCCGAGCGCGGCGCACCACAGCCCGGCGAGCCCCTCGATGTAGCGATTGCCGTCGTCGTCGATGACGTAGATCCCGTCGCCGCCCGAAATGATGTGCGGCCCGGTCTGTTCGTGGAGCACGCAGTTGGTATAGGGATGCAGGTGGTAGGCGATGTCCTTGGCGTGCGGGGAGTTGGCGCGAACGCTCATGGCGCGGTCCTCGTCTCGGAACAAATGATGGAGGTCCGGCGCGGGCCGGCGGCACCCTCCGCGATCCAATTTCGCTAGACATACGTCTGGCGCGGGGCGATTGCAACGGCGATCGCGAGCCCGCGCTTACCGGCCCCGGGGTTCCTTTGGCACTACGGCGGCGCCGGGCTCGACGCGATGGCGAAGGAGCTCGACGCGATCTTCGACAGCATCGCCGCCCCGGCCGCCGGCCAATAGGGACGCCGTTCGGAACACGCCCTAAACCGCGCCCAGGGGCGGCGGCGTGCGGCGCATGCCGCTGATCGCGCGGCCGACGATCGCCGCGAACACGATGGCGCCGCCCACCAGCGTCGGGACGCTCGGCGCCTCGCCCATGGCGAGCCACACCCAGATCGGGGCCAGGCCGACCTCGGTGAGCGATAGAAGCGTGAGTTCCGCCGCGGGCACGTGGCGCGAGCCCATGGTGAACAGGATCATGCCGGCGCCGACCTGGACCACGCCCATGGCCGCCGACAACCCGAAGTCGCGCGCCGTGTAAATGTAACTCTCGGCCATCACGCCCGAGGCGACCGCGGCGATCACGCCGGCGACGCACACCGTCGGCAGCATGTCGACCCGGCGTCCGTAGCGCAGCGAGACCGCGAAGACCGCGAACCCGACCGCCGTCATCAGCGCCATGAGGTTGCCGAACACGAGCCCGGCGCGCACGCCTCCGGCGACCATGACGCCGACGCCGACGACCGCCACCGCCATCGCCGCCCAGGTCGCGCCGCGCACGCGCTCGCCGAGGACCAGCCAGGCGAGCGGCGCGGCAACGAACGGCGCGGCGCTGAGGATGAACACCGCGTTGGCCACGGTGGTGTGGGCGAGCGAGAACAGGAACCCGGTGAAGGCGACGCCCAGGCTGCAACCGCCGATCACCGCCGGCCAACCCGCCTTGCGAAACTCCCCGAATACGGCGCCGCGATGGCGCGCCGCCATGACGCAGAACAGCGTCAGCGAGAGCGTGACCGAACGCACCAGCAGCACCTGCCACACGC
>JACZUY010000029.1 GCA_022572945.1 Pseudomonadota bacterium | reverse complement strand
AATCCCCGCCGGGACATGGCAACTGGGGCGCGACGCAACCGGTGGTCTATCGCTGGGCGTACGCTTACAGCGTGCCCGGCGTCAAGGAGGACTTCGTGCCGCAAAATATTCCGCCGGATCAGGTCGCGACCGGCGACGGCCATGAGGGCCTTGCCGACGCCGCGGTCCAGCCCGCCGAATAGGGGCGATTGATGACGGCGTCGCGAATGGCTTCGGGACAAGCCGACGCGTCGAGCTCCCGGGAAGCTCGCGCGTGAGTTTCCTCCATCATCTGACGGAAAAGCCCTGGCTGCCCGTACCGAAGGGCGCGGCCGGCGAGCTTCACGACGGAGGCGCATTATTTGCCCTGCCCACGGCGAAGATCGGCCTGAGGGTGTTTCTCGCCGTGGTCGCGGTCGTGTTCTCGCTCCTGGTCGTGGCTTACACCGAGCGGATGGAGCTTGGGGACTGGCGCCCTCTTTCCGAACCGTGGCTATTGTGGCTGAACACGGCTGTGCTGATCATGAGCAGCGTCGCGCTGCAATGGGCGCGGGTCAGCGCGGATCGGGAACGGATAGACGGCGTGAGAGACGGCCTGCTCGCGGGGGGCGTTTGCGCCTTCGCCTTCCTGGCCGGACAGCTTTTGGCGTGGCGGCTACTGATCGACTTGGGTTATTTCGCGGCGACGAACCCGGCCATCGCCTTTTTCTACCTGATCACCGCGATGCACGCGCTGCACCTGTTGGGCGGCCTGGTGGCCTGGGGCAGGACCACCGCCAAGGTATGGCGCGGGGTTGACGTGGCCCAGGTGCGCTTGAGCGTGGAGCTGTGCGCCGTTTACTGGCACTTTCTGCTCCTCGTCTGGCTGGTTTTGTTCGGTCTGCTGCTGTTGACCTAAAAAGGATCACGGGCACATGGCACAAGCTTCGCTGACGAATACAGGAGAATCCCTCACCCGGCCTGACGGCTGGCCGGGCATCGTCGCCGACTGGTCCTCGGACCAGCGGGCGTTCAAGAACGTCCCTTGGGGCAAGGCGATGATGTGGATATTCCTCGTCAGCGACACCTTCATCTTCACCTGCTTCTTGCTCTCGTACATGACGGTGCGGATTTCCACGACGGTGCCGTGGCCCAACCCCAGCGAGATCTTCGCTTTGGAAATCGGGGGCGAAAATGTCCCCCTCCTCCTGATCGCCATCATGACCTTCATCCTGATCAGCAGCAGCGGGACGATGGCCATGGCGGTCAAGTTCGGCTACGAGAGGAACCGCAAGATATCGGCCCTGCTGATGATCGCGACGGCGCTGTTCGGCGCCACATTCGTCGGCATGCAGGCCTTCGAGTGGACCAAGCTGATCGTGGACGACGGAGTCCGTCCCTGGGGCAATCCCTTCGGCGCGGCCCAGTTCGGCTCGTCGTTTTTCATGATCACGGGCTTCCATGGCCTTCACGTGTCGATCGGCGTGATCTTCCTGATCGCCATTGCCCGAAAGGCCTGGCGGGGGGATTTCGACCACGCCACGCCGGGCTTTTTCACCAGCCGGAAGGGGCACTACGAGGCCGTCGAGATCATGGGTCTGTATTGGCACTTCGTCGATCTGGTGTGGGTGTTCATTTTCGCAGTTTTCTATCTTTGGTAGGGGGAACCATGGCGCACGCAGAAGGCCAACACACAGCGGGCCAACACGTAGAGGGCCAACAACATCCGATTGGCATTTATTTCACGGTCTGGGGGTTGCTGTTTGTTCTCAGCACGTTTTCTTATCTCGTCGATTATTACCACCTCCAGGGTTACCTCAGATGGACTCTGATCCTCGTGTTCATGATGGCGAAGGCGGGGCTGATCGTCGCCTTCTTCATGCACATGCGCTGGGAGCGGCTGGCCTTGATTTACGCCATTTTGGTGCCGCCGGTGTTGGTGTTGATTTTTGTCGCCATCATGACGTTCGAATCGGACTACACCTTCCTGACGCGGGGCGTATTCTTCGCGGTGGGCTCCTAGCCCGTAGCGCCATGCAGGAACTCGCCGACCGGCTGGAACGAAGGGCCGCGCCGCTGTGTTCTTGGTCCGCATATCGGCGGACCGCCCGTGGGAGGCCGGGATGCTGATTTCGCCGGCGTTGGCCCATGGCGCGAGTGGCGCCGACGCCGCCAGGGGCTTCGGGCCGCTGATTCTCGTCGTCGTCGCGGTGGTGTTCGTTCTTGTCCTGGTGGGCGAAAAGAAGTGGCGCGGGCGCAAGCTGGCGCGCGATGGCAACGGCAAATAGCGGCGTCGCCGTCCGCCTCGACGCGCGGGTCTGACGGGCGCGTCGGATATTCGCGGTTTCCATCGACAGAAGTTGCTTTTGGAGCGAATAGTCGATAGCCGGATGCCGATTACAGAACACCATAAACGGAAACGCGGCGTGAACCTGGCGCTTGCGGCGCTTCTGCTGGGGCTTGTGTTACTGTTCTTCGCCATAACCTTGGTCAAATTCGGCGGTGGATCGTGAAAAATCTCACTTGGAGCGTAATCCGAACGCATCGAATGATCGTTCGGACTGCGCCGGCGCGCCGTGCGGTCCGCGGGACCAGCGGGGGCTTGAACCCGCGGGACGAGCGCTCTACCTTCACGCCAAGCACCATGGTGCAAACTCCCGCGGGGCCCCGCACAAGCCCCTCTCTCCATGTGTGCGGGGCCCCTTTTTTTCGTATTCGTCGCAATACGGTACAATCGGGCGAGGGTGCGACGCGGCGCTGACGCGCGTCGAACGCGCCCCGACCCGGTATCAGCCAGCAGGACCATCGCGAATCGCCCGATGTTCATTCAGACCGAGCCGACACCCGATCCCCGGACGCTAAGGTTTCTGCCCGGCCGCGCCGTGCTCGGGGAAGACAGCGTGAGCTTCGCCGACGCGGAGGCGGCGCAGGGCTCGCCGTTGGCCGCGCGGCTCTTCCAGATGACGGGGGTCAACGGGGTCACGCTGGGGCAGGACTTCATCGCCGTCACCAAAACGGACGACGCCGACTGGCAGCTCCTGAAACCGGCGATCTTCGGCATTATCATGGAGCACTTCCTGGCCGATCGACCGGTGCTCGCCGGCGGCGACGGCGGCGGCGACGCCGTCCTCATCGCCGAGATCGAGGAGCTGATCGAGACCCGAATCCGACCCGGCATCGTTCGCGAGGGAGGCGACATCGCCTTCCGCGAGCTGCGCGGCGACGTCGTGGTCATCGAGCTCAGCGACGGCGGGTACAAGACACCGGTGTTCAGCCTTAAGGTGCGCGTCGAGAACACGCTTCGCCATTACGTCCCCGAGGTCGCCTCGGTCGAGTTTGTGCGCGCCGGAACCGCGGGGGCCGCCACGTCGCCGAATCTTGACCCCGACGACCCCGAGGTGGCGTCGATCAAGGCGCTGCTTGACGAGCGCATCAACCCCGGGGTGGAAGCGCACGGCGGTTACATCTCGCTCATCGACGTCAAGGACCACACCGCATTCATCCGTCTCGAGGGCGGCTGCCAGGGCTGCGGCATGGCCGACGTGACCCTGAAGCAGGGGATCGAGCGGATGATCCTGGAGGAGGTGCCCACCATCACCGCGGTGCTCGACTCCACCGACCATGCGTCGGGGACGAATCCGTACTACGAAGCCGGCAAGAGCGGCCTGAACCCGTTCTAGGCGGCGCTCATACCATCGGTCATCAAGAATGACCGATGGGCGTTCAATCGGCACGCAGCCTTTCGCCGCATAGGCGGCGGCGCCCAATTATTGCGATTAAAACTGGCGCGCTTGCCAGCGGTCATTATGAGTCAATCATAATGACCGCTGGTATCAGTCCGGCGCGGCGAAACCGGCGTCCGCGGCGAGCGCGCCGTCGCACGCGGCGCGGCCGGTTTCAACCATGTGGCGGAGATGGGCGTACACCGAGCACCCGGCGGCCGCGTGCAACGCCGGTGGAATATCCGGGTAGATCGACGCGACCATGTCGGGGATCGCGCCGACGCCGTGGCGCAGGCAATCGAGGATCTGCTGTTCGCGCGCCTCGCGGTGGCGGATGAAGGCGCGGACGAAAGGGTGCGGGTCGCGGATCGGCGGCCCGTGCGTCGGCCAGTAGGTCCGGTCGCCGCGCTCGAGCAGCCGGCGCAGGCTGGCGAGATAGTCGCCCATGTCGCCGTCGGGCGGCGAGATCACCGACGTCGACCAGCCCATCACGTGGTCGCCGGTGAACAGCGCGTCCTCTCCGGCGAGCGCGAAACACAGGTGGTTCGAAGTATGGCCCGGCGTGTGCACGACGCTCAGCGCCCAGCCCTCTCCCTCGACCGTGTCGCCATCGCCGAGCGCGACATCGGGTCGAAAATCACGATCGGCGCCCTCCTCCACCCCGGGCTCCGAGCGGCCCCCGCCGTGCGGTCCGAAGCCGAATGTCCGCGCCCCCGTCGCCTGCTTCACGAGTCGCGCGGCGGGCGAATGGTCGCGGTGGGTGTGGGTGATCAGCTGGTGGGTGATCGTTTCGCCGTCGAGCGCGGCGAGCAGGGCGTCGACATGCCGGGGCAATTCAGGCCCGGGGTCGATGATCGCCACCGCCCCGCGGCCGACGATGTACGTGCCCGTGCCATGGTACGTGAACGGGCTGGGGTTCCGCGCCACCACGCGCCGGACCAGCGGCGACACCTGCTGGACGACGCCGTATTCGAACGCCATCTCCTTGACGAAGCGAATCGCGTCAGCCATGCCACGCCTCCACCAGAGAACCGCCGCGCGCGCCGCCCGGAGCGGCTATCTTAGACTTTCGAATAGAGGTTTTACACCAATCTCACCGGCGGTTGACTCAGGCAATCGATTCGATTTTTCGAGATCGCGTGTCGGGGTCAGGTCGCGCGGCTATACGAAGATCGGCAGGCTCCGGCTGTCGGGCGCCGAATGCAGGGTTATCGCGCGCGATCCGAGCGGACGCCGGGTCGATCTCGTCGTCGACCCCCTGAGCGCCCGGATTATACGGAAGGTCTTGAGCCGCGAATCATACCAAACCAACCCCGACCGACGGATCAGGCCGCGACGGGATCCGCTTCGCGTTGGTCGGAAACCGGTTCGCGCAGCACGTAGCCGCGGCCCCACACGGTTTCGATATAGGTGTCGCCGCCGGTCGCCTGCGCCAGCTTCTTGCGCAGCTTGCAAATGAACACATCGATGATCTTGAGCTCGGGCTCGTCCATGCCGCCGTAAAGATGGTTGAGGAACATGTCCTTGGTCAGTGTCGTTCCCTTGCGCAAGCTCAAGAGCTCGATGATGCCGTACTCCTTGCCCGTGACGTGCACCGGCTTGCCGTCGACCTCGACTTGGCGGCTGTTGAGATTTACCGTGAGACG
Organism: Pseudomonadota bacterium; assembly: GCA_022572945.1. Taxonomy (GTDB): domain Bacteria; phylum Pseudomonadota; class Alphaproteobacteria; order JAAXGF01; family JAAXGF01; genus JACZUY01. Next base: position 11,222 of record JACZUY010000029.1, on the reverse strand, counting down.
TCCGGTGCGGATCAACGCATCCGAATGTCCCTTGGCGCGCCGCACGATCGCCTGAATGCGCGCCACCAGCTCGCCCTTGTCGAACGGTTTGGTGAGGTAGTCGTCGGCGCCGAAACCGAGACCCTTGACTTTGTCGTCGGTTTGGCTGAGCCCCGAAAGGATGAGGACCGGAGTCGCGATGCGCGCCGCCCGCAGCCGGCGCAGGACCTCGTAGCCGTCGATATCGGGGAGCATGAGGTCGAGCAGGATAATGTCGTAATCGTAAAGCCGGCCGATCTCGAGCCCATCCTCGCCGAGGTCGGTGGTGTCGCACACGAACCCCTCGGACGCGAGCATCAACTCGATACTTTTGGCCGTACTGCTATCGTCTTCAACGAGCAATACTCGCATTCCAGCCCTCCTTCGTGCGCTCGTTCCGAGCGGCGGGGTTAACGCTTGTCTACCATGTATGCGCCGCGCCTAAAGAAATCGTTAACTTCGGCAAATTTGAATTAGGACTCACCCGTCGGGCCGCATACCAGCGTGTGAATCTCGGGCGGCGTTGACCGAAGGTCAACCGAAAACCGGTAAACATTTCGGGACCCGATCGGTGTTGACGTGACCGGCCCGGAAATCGGGGCGCCGCTACAGCGGCGACAGTCTGTGTGGTGATTGAACGCGGTTCACCCTTGACCTGAGCAAGGGTGAATAATAGCGCCTTAGACGCTTTCACTCCCGTCGACGAGGCGGTCGTATGCCTCCTGATACTTCGCGGCGGTCTTGTCGGCGATGTCGGGCGGCAACGCGGGCGCGGGCGGGCGCTTGTCCCAGCCGATGCTCTCGAGCCAGTCGCGCACGAACTGCTTGTCGAAGCTCGGCGGGCTGGCGCCGGGCGCGTACGAATCGGCCGGCCAGAAGCGCGATGAATCGGGGGTCAGCACCTCGTCGATGAGCACCAGCCGGCCGGTCGCGTCGAGGGCGAACTCGAACTTGGTGTCGGCGACGATGATGCCGCGCGATTCGGCGTAGTCGCGCGCCAGCCGATAGATCTCGAGGCTCGCCTCACGCACCCGCCCGGCGACGTCGCCGCCGACGAGCCCGACGGCCTGATCGAAGCTGATGTTCTCGTCGTGCGCCCCCTTCGCGGCCTTGGTCGAGGGCGTGAAGATCGGCTCGGGCAGCCTGTCGGCCTGGCGAAGACCGTTTGGCAATGCGATGCCGCAGACTCTGCCGGTGCGCTGGTAGTCGTTCCAGCCCGAGCCCGCGAGATACCCGCGCACGATGGCCTCGATGGGCAGCGGGTCGAGCCGGCGCACGACCACCGCGCGGTCCTCGATCCGGGACCTCTCGCCGGGATCGGGCACCGCGTCGCCGAGAGGGAAATCGGTGAGATGGTTGGGTACCAGGTGGCGCGTGCGGGCGAACCAGAAGTTCGACAGCCCGGTCAGCACCCGGCCCTTGCCGCGGATCGGCGTCGGCAGCACGACGTCGAACGCCGACAGGCGGTCGGTGGTGACGATCAGCATATGCGCATCGCCGACCGCATAGATGTCGCGCACCTTGCCGCGATTGAGAAGCGGCAGGTTCTTGAGGTCCGATTCGAAAAGCGTGTCGCTCACGGGGTCGCCCACCAAGTCGCCAATGGCGCCGAGCATGTCGCTTTTCGGCGCCGCTGTCATCCACGGTTTCCGGCGTCCGCGGGCTCCCCGCGTCGCGCCTTGCCTTGACCGCCCGGGGGCGGCGTGAGATGCTACCCGATCATGCGAAGGAGAGGTTCGATGCGCTCACTTTTCACCGTCATCGCGCTGGCGATGATGACGCTCGTCGGGGCGGCGAAAAGCGCCGATGCCGCGTACCAGCTGCTGGCGCTCGTCGCCAGCAACGAAACCGTTTCGCTCGACTGTCGGGGTCGAGACTGCGCCGCCGAGTTCAGCGTCTTCTGCCTGCAGCCGACACGCGCCTCGCCGCCCACCGGGGTGCGGTATCATCCGATCGGGGGCGACGGCATCACGATCGTCGCCACCACGGCCGACGGGCGCACGGTCGAGTTTCCCGCGAACGATCAGCTCGAGATCATCGCCCTGCGCACCCACAACGCTGTGCGGATCAGCCTGCCGGTCGAACGGCTCGGCGCTCTCGGCGTGACGACGGTGGCGTTGCGCGTCGGCGCCAATGTCTCGCTCGTGCCCGATCCGATCATCGGCGACCCCGATCCGCAGACCGACTGGGACATCGCCGCCGCGACCGGCCCGTTACGCGAACTTGGGACCCGGCTGGTCGACAACGGCGGCGACGCCGCCATTGCGGCGCGCATGACCAACGACCTTCTGAACCGCCTTCCCGACCGCGGACGGACGACGCCGGCGGTGCGCGATACCCTGTGGTACGACGCCGCGCAAGAATGGACGCAACGGACGATCACCGACGGCGCGCGCGAGCGGGCCCGCGGCGGCTACGAGTGGTGCCGCGACAAGGTCGCGTACGGCTCGTTCTTCAACATGCGTCAGTGTCTGGGCTCGAGGCACGACCAGCTCATCGGCGATCTCAACAACGCATACTGGGACGCGCTCAAGGTCGGCAGCTAGAGCGGTTCAAGGTTGATAGGAACCAAAGGAGCCGCGCCTGGGCGCCTTATTCCAGCGGTCATTATGACCCACTCATAGTGACCGCTGGCAAGCGCGCCAGCTTTGATCGCAATAATCGGGCGTCACCGCTAATGCTTACGTCAATGCTGCGCGCCGATTGAACACCCATCGGGGCTGGGGTCCACCGCAAGCTCGAAACCAGGCCGCGATCGCGGCGCTCCCCGTGTCATCCCGCTGACACCGGGTATTGTCAGCGTCTGTCGAGGTCTGGCTTGACCTCATCTCAAACTAGTCATATAGCTAGTCAGTTACAAGGCAACAAAGGTGTCCGAGATGCGAACGTGGCAGGTGCAGGACGCGAAGGCGCGCTTCAGCGAGTTCCTCGAGGCGAGCCTGAAGGAAGGGCCACAACTCGTCACAAGGCGCGGCGTCGAGGCCGCCGTGCTGGTTCCGGTCGAGGACTGGCGGCGCCTGCAGCGGTCCGCCCTCCCCAGCTTAAAGGAGCTGCTCCTGGCGGACGCGCCGCGCGCGGAATTCGCCGTGCCGCCGCGCGGCAGGCGGCGCCGCCGGACCGCGGCGGCTGCCGGCTGAGCGCGTGTACCTCCTCGATACCAACGTCGTCTCCGAGCTTCGGCGGCCCAAGCCGCACCGCGGCGTGGCCGCGTGGCTGGAGAGCGTGCCCGATGAGCATCTTCATCTGTCGGCGGTGACCGTCGGCGAGCTGCAGGCCGGGGTCGAGATCACACGCGAGCAGGATTCGCCGAAGGCGGAGGCGATCGAGGCCTGGATCGCGCAAGTCGAGCAAACCTGGAACGTGCTGACGATGGATGGCCGAACCTTCCGCGTCTGGGCGCGGCTTATGCATCGCCGGCCGGACGAGCTGATCGAGGATGCGATGATCGCGGCCACGGCCATTGTCCATGATTTGGTCGTTGTCACGCGCAAACTGCGCGACTTCAAGCCGTTCGGCGTGAAGACCCTGGACCCGTTCGCGCCACAGCGAGGCCGCCGATGAGCGGTCCCGAGAGTCCGGGCTCAAGCACGGCGAGCAGACGGTCCCGCGCCCCGGCATGGGGTTCGCGGTCGACGGCGGCGTCACCGTCCCCGGCGTGTTCTGGTCTAGAGTGTGCGGCGGGTCGATCCAATGGGGCGGGAGATCGGTGAATGGCCGATCGCGTCGAGGACGCCGAACGTCTGCTCCGGACCGCGTTCGGCTTCGCCGCGTTCCGCCCCGGCCAGGAGGACATAATCCGGGCGGTGCTCGCCGGCGAGGACGTGCTCGCGGTCATGCCGACGGGCAGCGGGAAGTCGCTCTGCTACCAGCTCCCGGCAATCCTCCGCGAGGGCCTGACGGTCGTCGTTTCGCCGCTGATCGCGCTCATGCGCGACCAGGTGGCGCAGTTGCGCGGCCACGGGATCGACGCCGGCAGTCTCAATTCATCCAACGATCCCGGTGAAAACAGGCGGGTCGCCGAACGCGCACGAAGCCGCCGGCTGCGCCTGCTTTATGCCGCCCCGGAAAGACTCGCGCGCGCCGAGATGGTCGATCTGCTGCGCCAATCGCGCGTCACCCTCATCGCCATCGACGAGGCCCATTGCGTCTCGCAATGGGGACACGACTTCCGCCCCGAATACCTCGAGCTCGGCAAGCTTCGCGACCGGCTCGACGGCGTGCAGATGCTCGCGCTCACCGCCACGGCCGACGCCGCGACGAGCATGGATATCATCGACAAGCTGTTCGACGCGCGGCCCCGGGTCTTCATTCACGGCTTCGACCGCCCCAACCTCAGGCTGGCGATGCGGGCCAAGGCCGGCGGCCGGCGGCAGGTCCTCGGATTCCTCCGCGGGCACCGGGGCGAGAGCGGCATCGTCTACTGCAGATCGCGCAAACAGACCGAGACGCTGGCCGCTTTCCTGCGCGGCGAGGGCTTTCGGGCGGTCCCCTACCACGCGGGAATGGACAAGGCCGACCGCGACGCCAACCAGGACATGTTCCTGCGCGAGGACGGCGTCGTCGTGATCGCGACGATCGCGTTCGGGATGGGCATCGACAAGCCCGACGTCCGCTTCGTCTGTCACGCCAACCTGCCGAAAAACGTCGAGAGCTATTACCAGGAGATCGGCCGCGCCGGGCGCGACGGCCTGCCGGCCGACACGCTGACGCTCTATGGCCTCGACGATATCCGGCTCCGCCGGCAGCAAATCGAGGACGGCAAGGCTTCCGAGGACCAGAAACGCGTCGAGCGGCAACGGCTGAACTCTCTGATCGCGCTTTGCGAGGCGCCGCGTTGCCGGCGTCAGACGCTGCTCTCCTATTTTGGCGAGACCACGCCGCCGTGCGGCAACTGCGATCTTTGCCTCGACGGCGTCGAGGTCTTCGACGGCACCGTGGAGGCGCAGAAGCTGCTGTCGGCGATCGTTCGAACCGGCGAGCGTTTCGGCACCGAGCACGTGCTCAACGTGGTTTGTGGCGAGGAAACCGAGGCGATCAAACGATACCGGCACCATGCGCTGCCGACGTTCGGCGTCGGCCGCGATCGGAGCCGGAGCGAATGGCGCTCGATCCTCCGCCAGATATACGCCGCGGGCTTGGTTTCATTGGATATCGTCCATTACGGCCGGTGGACCGTGACCGAGCGTGGATGGAACGTTCTCCGCGACAACGAAAGGATCGAGATCCGCAAGGACGTTCTGCAACCGGCGAAGCCGGCGCGCCGGCGAAGCGACGAGACCACGGCAAGCGCCGACCTCGCCCGGGCCGATCCCGAGCTGCTCGCCGCGCTCAAGCGGCTTCGCACCGAATTGGCGAAGGCGCGAGGCGTCCCCGCCTACGTCGTTTTCCCCGATCGAACGCTCATCGAGATGGCGGCGCTGCAACCGACGACGCGCGATCGGATGCGCGACGTCCACGGCGTCGGAGAGACGAAGCTCGAGAGATACGGCGAAGAATTCCTCGCGGCGATCCGGAATCACGAAGCAGGCGAACGTTAGAGCAGCGTCTCGAACCGTCTCCGGTTGATCACTTCGGACCTCGCTCTTCGACAAGCTCAGAGTGATACCGGCGAGCCCATGAATGGACTCAGCCTGATGTTCCCTCAGGCGCCGGGTGGGGCCATCCGGCCCCTTGGCTTTCGCGCCAGGGGGCGCGGCGCGCAATTATTGCGATCGAAAGCGGCGCGCTTGGCGGTATGAGGCCCTTCGACGCGCTCGGGACAGGCCCTCATGGCGTCTCCGGGCTTCGCAGCCAGGATTGGCCCCGCGCTGCTTCCACCCCCCGCAGCGGCCCTGCCTAGCGGCGCCGCCGCCGTATATGCGCGCAACCCGAGCAACGGCAACACAGCGCTCATGTTGGCCGCCAACGCCGGCGCCCGCGAGTAAGTGGCGTCGAGTAAATTCGCTTCACGGGGGGTAACGCTGGGGGTATCATGACGATGAAGAACGGCTCGGCCGCAGGGGCGGCAGGGCCCGCCGTCAGCGAGTTCGGGGGATTGCCAATGAGAACCATGTTGATCGGATTCGCGGCGGCCATCGGCATCGCCGTGGTCGTGGGGTTGGTCATGTACAACATCAACCCCGGCACCGACGAGCAGTACTCCGTGGCCGGAAGCGTCCGCCTCTAATTTACGGACTAATTTCCCGCGGCGGGGCACGCGTTACGCGCCCCGGGGTCAGTTGGCCGCCTTCGTCTCGTCGCGGCGGACTGCGGTGATCTCGCGCAAATAATCGATGAGATCGGTGAGTTGCTCGTCGTCTGCAATACGCTGCAGGGGCATTTTCGTGCCCGGAATATACTTGTCTGGCCCCTCGCGGAACAAGCCGCGCAGCGTTTCTCCGCTCCAATTGAATTGGCGGTCTCGGAGCGCCGCAGAGTAGTTGTAACCGGGCACCGAGCCGGCGCGGCGGCCGAACAGGCCGGCGAAATGCGGGCCCGAACGCCGGAGCCCGTCGGGGTCCAGGGAATGGCATATGGCGCACTTGCGATAGAGCTTCGCTCCCGGGTGGCTGCTTTCGAGCCAGGGCTTGGGCTCGGACATGCCCTCGCCCGAGATGCCGATTTGGTCGCCGGATTCCAGATGCCACACGCGGACCCGCTCGTCGGAGCTCGCCGTAATGCCAAAGCGCCCGTCGGGCGAAAACGCGACCGCCCAAACCGGCCCTGCATGAGCTTGAATTTCGCGGATTGCGCGCCCCGTGGCGAGGTCCCAATGGATCACGCGCCCGTCGCGCCCGGCGGAGAGAGCGGTTTTGCCGTCGGGCGAGAACACCGCGCCGTAGACCGGGGCGTCGTGTCCAATCATCGAGCGGTCCTCGGCAAGGTTCACGAGGTCCCAAAGCCGCACCGTCTCGTCGGTACCGGACGAAAGCGCTTGGGTGCCGTCGGGCGAGACGGAGACCTGCGTGACGCCCCAGTCGTGGCCGTTCATCGCGCCTACGAAGGATCCGGTTGTTACGCTCCAGACCCTCAAAATCCCATCGTGCGCCCCCGTCAATACGGTCTTGCCGTCGGCCCCGAAGGCGACGGCGTTGACGTTGCTCGGTTGTTCGATGACGCGAATCTCGCTCCCCGTCGCAACCTCCCACAGCCTCAGCGTGCGGTCCCAGCCCCCGGTCGCCACCAGCGCGCCGTCCGGCGATACCGCGATCGTCATGACCTTCGCGGTGTGGCCGACGAACCGCCGTTGCGGCGCGAGCGTCACCAAGTCCCACAAAATCATGGTATTGTCGTCGCTGGCGGTGAGCACCCCCCGCCCGCCGGGAAGAAATGCCACCGCGTTGACCGGGCCGAAGTGCGCGTCAAACTCGGCGATCTCGTTCTGCTCGACGAAGTCCCAGAGCTTGGCGGTGTAGTCGAAGCTGCCGGTGAGCACGGTTTTGCCGTCGGGCGACACCGCCACCGAGCGCACGATACCGCCGTGACCAATCATGTCGGCGGCCGCGCTCGACGCGAGGCAAAGGGCGAACGTCACGCCTAGAAGCAGCGGTCTCAGCCGTGCTCGCTTGAAGGGTCCCATCACTGCACCAGCAATCCTTGTCTTGCCGCATCAAACCGGCGATGAAAAGCACGTGTCAACCCATATCTCCGTCGCCCCGCCGGGGGCGATGGAGCTGATTGTCGGCGGTCGCAGTCGTGCTGCAGCGGCGGGAGGCCACTTGACCTAACGCGGACCGCGCTCGGATTCCCGAGATGCTGTCGCTGCGCCTCGACGCGGACCGCCCGCTCGCCGAGGCCACGCGGCCCAAGGGCTTCAAAAGTTGGCCGTGAAGCTGATCTCGCCCCCGGCGGGGCCGCCGGCGGCCGAGTCGGCGAAGCGCTTGATCTCCAGGCACATCTCAATGAAAGGCTCCTCGTAGTCGAAGCTGTAAGCGTCGGCCATGGTCTTGAGGGTGCGCAGCTCCTCGGGCGTCAGCACCAGCGCGGTCTCGTCCTCGCGGTCCGTCTCCTCGAGCCGGCCGAGCTGGAAAAACTCGACGATGTCGGCGAGCCCGTAGTCGCCGCCCTGGTAAAGATGCACCAGAGTCTCGCGGCCTTGGGCGTCGAGAGCGTGGACGCCCGGAGCTTGACGCGCCCCGTCGTGCGTCTTCATGGCGCGCCGCCTCGCTTGCCGACGGGATCGAGAAGGTCGTGTTCCAAGAGCGCGCTCATAATACCAACCTGCGGTGATAGGTAGTCATTTCACCGGGACCGAAGCACGCGCCCGATCTGGGTTAACCCGGCCATTGCCAATTGGGCTTCATCGATCGGGCGACGCCAGAACAAGATTGCGTTTGCTCCCATCTAACGATGGCTTCGCGCGCGTTTTTCCTGCCTGGATGCGAACAGCGCGTCACCAAGACCAACCCGGCGCGAGGTCCCTTGCGCGTCCAGGATGAGCGAGCCGTCGTCGTCGATACCGACGAATGTTCCGGCAATCTTCTCGCCCCCTACGTCGATGTCGACGGCTTTGCCGTTATCGGGCACATGCTGAAGCCACCTAGCGCGAATCGGCTCGAAGCCGTCATCCTGCCAGCGGTTTATCCAGATCAAGAAATGTCGGGCGAAGGCTTCCAAGACGTCCGCCGGGGTAACGTCGCTGCAGCCTTCCTCGCGAAGCGTGGTAAAACCCTTGTCGAGCGAGGCGGGACCGCGGAGCTTGGCGTCCGAACCCACCGGCGGCGCAACGGCGACCGTCGCATAGACAACCAACCAGTCTGGAACCGACCCTGAAGCGGCCCCATCCGGCACGTCGATTACGATCGCGCCGGCGGTGGCGCCGTTGGCCTCGATTCGATTCGGCCAGCTAAAGGTCACCTCCGTCATCGGGGGCACCACGACGCCCAGGCCATCATTGAGCCCCAGCATGGCGACGTAGGTGACCAGCACGGCCCGCTCGAGGGGGTCGTCCGGATGCAAGATCACCGCACAGTCCAGTTTGTCGTCCCGCGTAACCCAAAGAAGGGTGCCGTCATCGGCCCCCTCCACCGCCATCCGCCGGGCCTCCGAACCCAAGTCGATGTCGGAGTTGAGGGTGACCAGGCGATAGGCGGGCGGAATTTGGGGGCGCTGGATCATGAACTGTCGCGCAGGCGAACCCCCGGCCCTACCGCCATATGAACCCCCAGCTCAAGCTGTCGGGGGTATGCCGGTTGGGTTCGAAGGATGCAGCTTGGCTGGCGTCATAACCGCTGGCGCGATGGCGAAAAGCCGAAACAAGTTTCCCCGTTTCGGCATCGACAAGCAGGGTGTTGACCTGAAACGCCTCGTCGAAATCGCCGCCCGGATTCATGATCGTGACCCGGAAGACCGAGCGGCCGTCGTCTTTCGCCGGCACGACGCGCAGCACGGTGACGCCGTAGGCCTCGGCGATCGCCGCGGCGACCTCGTCCGCGCTCATCGCGGCCCCCGCCGGCGCGGCAAACAAAATCCCCGCGCCGACCACCACGGCCGCAAGCCAAGATCGTACAGGCATCATTGTGGCTCCCACACTCACTACTCGGCGGGCTGCTCCGACTTGCCATGGTCACCGCCGACTCCAGATGAAGGCTCGCCCTTGATCTCGGCCACCCAGACGCTGTGATGTTCGCGTGCCCAGTTCTCGTCGACGTGGCCGGTGTACATGGCGTCGAACGCGCCTTCCATGCCGAGCGTGCCGATGTAGATGTGCCCGATGATAACGGCGATGAAAACAAGTGCCACGGCCGCGTGCCATACTTGCGTTATTTGCATCTCCTGCAACGGCGTGATATCCGTCGGCAGATTGAACCCGACGAGATTCATGATGGCGAAGGTCCCGGAGAACGGGCTGAATTCGTACGGGAACATCAGGACGACGCCCGACCAGGTGATCGAAACGCCGGCGATCACGACGACCCAGAACACGATCTTCTGCCCGGCGTTGAATTTGCGCGCCGGCGGATGCACGCCCTTTGCGAACATGCCACCGCCCTTGGCGAGCCAGACCAAATCGTACTTGTCCAGAATATTGTGTCGGATCCAGATGACGAACATCAGGACGACACCGACGCCGAAGGCGAAGCCGATGAAGTTATGGACGAACTTGCCGTAAAACGTAATCGCGGCGAAGACCGAGTGCACGGCGGTGAAATCGCCACCGGTGCCGGCCGGGCCCGCGGCAAACAAATAGCGCCCGTAGAGCATGTTGAGTCCGGTGAGCGCCAGCACGATGAAGCTGCCAGCGGTCAGCCAATGGACGAAACGCTCGAAGGCGGCGAAGCGCTCAATGGTGTTGCCCGACGCCCCGGCGTCGATCCGAATGCGGCCGCGAAGGGCGAAAAATACACCGAGAACGACAATCACGATCAGCAGGAGCCAAGCGCCATAAATAGACAACGGCCCGTTGCGAATGGCGCGCCAATTGTCTCCCTCGGACTGGATCGCCACGCCCTTTTGCTTGTCAGGATACGCGACGTCACCTCGAAATCCCCCGCGAAGGGTGCGCCAGAGGTCAGAGTCGCTGGTGTTGCCCAAACTCTCACCCGGCGGTTTGTCAAACGCCTGGGCCGCCGCCGGGCCGGCCACGATCAGCATGCCCGTCAGGTTGGCGGCGCCGGCGCAGAAGGTCAACACGAGCACAACAGTCGCAGCCCGGAACGTTCGCTTGAGCCAGAATTTCATGACCTTTTCTCGCAAAAAATCAGATGAAGCTTTGCGCTTGCGAATTCCGGCGCACGATGTCGAGCGCCAGCGCTGCCGAACGCTAGTACGCTCCGGCCGGCGGCCGGACATCCGGCGCCGCACCCAAACGCGAACCGTCCCCGCCGCGGCCGGGTCCGTCGAGTGTGTTCAGATGAAAAAGACGTGCGCGCATGCCGCGGCGCGCTTCATCGGAAACTGGCGTATCGAGTTTGCCGAGGTAGGCACCTTTCTCGTAAAGGTAAACGCCTTCCTCGTAGAACTGGATCCGCGGTTCCCGGTCGGCCAGGGCTCGGATGCCGAGGAACATGCCCCCCGCGATGACGAGCGCCCCCGCCAGGGTGAGCGCCCGCACCAATATCTCTCCGCCAATCATAGGTTTTGTTGAGACCTCAGCCATTGTCCATATTGAGTGCCCGTATGGATGGCCCTTCGCCGGAACACGGATACAGACCGACCCGCGGCGATAACCCGCCATATGAGCATGCTCTGAGTTTCCCTTCTCGCCGCACAGCGCCGTCGACGCG
>JACZUY010000028.1 GCA_022572945.1 Pseudomonadota bacterium | reverse complement strand
CGGGCCCGCGCCGGCCCGGGTCGAGGACGCTCGCGGCGAGTCGATCGCAGTCGTCCAGCGGCGCCGCGCCGCTCGACGACGGGGTCGCCAAGCCGGCGAGCAACAAGAGACCGCCGGCCGCCAGAGCCAGCGCCGGCATCACCCCGGCCGCGCGACCCGATCGCCGCCTCACCGGCCAGCCTCCCCGACACCGATCGTTGCGATGTTCCATTTCCTCCGGCACCAGGATGGGACTTGACATCATCGGTCATCGATCATGACCGCTGATTTTATACCAAAGAAACCCGATATTGACCGATTTCACCGGATTTCCGCACTGCATTGAACAACGAAGCTGCCCACGACACTCCCGCGCCCGGCGCCGCCTGGGCGGGGAGAATCGCGGCGGCGCGCGTCAAAATAGCACCTCACGGTGTAGGATGAGTGGAACCCGGCCGTTTGCTCGCGGCAATATGAACCGGAGACCGCGCCCGGCGGCCGCTTGGTCGCCGGAATCGGGATGTGACCGCCATCACTTGTATTGGCCGCTTGTTAGGATCATGTTTGCCAATGGCATTTATAGTCTACGGGCTTGGCGGCGCAGGTGTGAACGGCGCGGCGTCCGCAAGGAAGAAAGGGCTCGCCAAATGACATCGTTCCCCCGCATCCGGGTCATCCCGATCGCCGCGATGGCGCTTATGCTCGGCCTCGGCGCGGCGGCGGCGCAGACGACCGACGACGAGCCGGGCCTGTCGTACGAGGAGGCGTTGATCGCGGTGCTCGCCGGCGGCGACGATGCGCAAGACGCCCTGGAGGTGCTGTTCGGCCAGGCCGGCGGCGACCCCGAGCTCGTGGCCGCGCTGGTGGTCGAGCTGATCGGCGCGCTCGAGGGCGATACCCTCGCGATCACCAACGCTGCGAGCCTGATCACCAACATCGCCAAGGGGTTTTTTACCACCCCGTCGACAGGAGAACGCCTCATTCACGACGGACTGGTGGCGGCGGCGCTGGCTGGCGATTCCGGATCCCGGGGCGCCCTGCTGGCGCTGTTCAACGAGGTTGGCAGCGACAGCCAAGCGATCGCCGCGCTGGCGGTCGAGCTGATCGAGGCGCTCGAGGGTGACCCGACAGCGACCATCGACGCGGCGATCCTTATCTCCGACGTCGCCAGGGAAATCCTTGTCTCCCAGCCCGAGAATGCCTTCGACGCCGACGACATCCTGGCCGCCTTCGAGACCATTGACGCGGGGATCGCCGACGTGCTCGAAACCATCACCGCCGCGGCGGGCGACGAAGACATCGAGGACCGCGAGGACCTGCTCGATCTCGACGACCCGCCGGTAGACGACGAGAGCACGGTGAGCCCGAGCTGAACCTGGCGTTCCCGCCCCGCGCGGGACGCCATTCCCCCGATCCGGACGCGCCCGGCGAAACTTCTCCCCGAACGCGAAGCGGCCGCCGGCGGGCTTGCAAATTCGCCCGACTTGGGCGAGTTTTGGTCGACGTGGGCGCGTAGCTCAGCGGTAGAGCACTTGCTCGACACGCAAGGGGTCGCTGGTTCAATCCCAGCCGCGCCCACCATCGTTTCGTATGGCGAGCCCATGAATGGACTCGCCTATGTTCCCTCAGGCGCCGGGCGGGGCCATCCGGCCCCTTGGCTTTCGCGCCAGGGGGCGCGGCGCCCAATTTTTGCGATCAAAGCTGGCGCGCTTGCCGCCGATCCGATGAAGATATCTTCATCGGATCGGCGGTATCAGACGCGAGCGGACTCGTTGCCGGCCGGTTGACCGGTTGAGAGTTGGCGGGCGCGTGATACAGTCCGTCCCGAGGCGCTCGCGGCCGCCCGGCCCGGGGGCCGCCCTGCCGGGAGCGCGACGACGACCGATGGAAGACCCCGTGGGCGAAGCGACCGTTGACCTCATGCGCGCGCTGAACTTCGCGGCGCGCAAGCACGCGGGCCAGGTCCGCAAGGGCGTCGTGGCGCTGCCCTACATCAATCACCTCGCCGAGGTCGCGGACCTGCTCGCCAGGGCCACCGGCGGCCGCGACCCGGTGCTGCTGATCGGCGGGTTGCTCCACGACACGCTCGAGGACACCGACACCACCCGCGACGAGCTGATCAGCGCGTTCGGCGCCGAGGTGGCCGCGCTCGTCGCCGAGGTCAGCGACGACACGTCGCTTCCCAAGGCCGAACGCAAGCGCGCCCAGATCGAGACCGCCGGCGCGAAGTCGGCGCGGGCGAGGATGCTCAAGCTCGCCGACAAGACCAGCAACGTTCGCGCCGTCGCCGACAACCCCCCCGCCGGTTGGGACCTCGAGCGCCGGCTCGAATACATCGACTGGGCGCGCGACGTCGCCGCCGGCTGCCGCGGCGTCAATGCAAAGCTCGAAGCGTGGTTCGACGAGGCCTATGCCGCCGCCACCGCGCGGACGCGGGAGTCGGGCGCGTGACGATTGATACCGGCGAGCCGATGAATGGACTCGCCTATGTTCCCTCAGGCGCCGGGCGGGGCCATCCGGCCCCTTGGCTTTCGCGCCAGGGGGCGCGGCGCGCCTCTTGTTGCGATCAATACGGCGCGCTTGCCACCGAGCCGATGAAGGTTTCTTCATCGGCTCGGTGGTATAAGCAGGCATGAAGACCGTCTTGCTCGTGCGCCACGCCAAGTCGAGCTGGGACGATCCGCTGCTCGCCGACTTCGACCGGCCGCTGGCCGCGCGCGGGCGCGGGGCGGCGCCGCGCATCGCCCGCTACATGCGCGACAAGGGCCTGATCCCCGACCTCGTCGTCTGCTCGGCGGCGCGGCGCGCGCAAGAGACCTGGGAGCTGATGGCGCCGGTGCTCGGCGCCGACATTGCGGTGGATGCGCGACCCGAGCTCCACCACGCGTCGCCCAACCGCATGCTCGACGCGTTGCGGCGCGCGCCGCCCGACGACGCCTCGACCGCGCTCCTCATCGGCCACAGCCCGGGGATCGAAGCGCTCGCCCTCGGGCTCTGCGGTGCGGGATCGAAGCAAAGCGCGTTCGACCAGATGTGCGCCAAGTTCCCGACCGCGGCGCTCGCGGTGATTGGCTTCGAGGCCGAGCGCTGGAGCGACATCGGCGAGGGCCAGGGCGCATTGAAGCGCTTCGTCCGCCCGAGGGATCTCGACTGATACCAGCGGTCATTATGATTGACTCATAATGACCGTTGGCAAGCGCGACCGCGCGCCGCCGCTAATGCGGCGTAAGGCTGCGTGCCGATTGAACGTCCATCGGTCATTCTTGATGACCGATGGTATGAGCGGGCCGGGCCATGGCCGCGCGCCCATAAACCGCCAACGGCCCGAGACCTGCGCGCGAATGCCCGCCTTGCGCCCCCCGCTCCGGCGGGGCGTCAACTCGGCCGCGCGATCAAAAAAGCCTCAGCCATAAGGGGACTTGCACAACTCCCATTTGAGTTAAGAGATATGATAATGGTGTGGATAAAGGATTTTGTCCGATGCCAGATGACGAGCGCCGCCTTGCGGACCTGCTGCGCGTGCCACGTGAAGACCTTGATGCTGAAATCAAGAGTTGGCTCGACCTCAACAACAATCGCGAGCACAAGGCAGTGTTGGCCAAGGCGCTGATCGCACTCGCCAATCATGGCGGTGGTTTTGTCATGTTCGGCCTTGAAAGGACAGAGAACGGAACCTACGCCGAGGCTGCGGGGCGTCCCGAAAACCTAACAGTGTACGACCAGGATGTGATCAATGGCATCGTCACCTATTACGCCGAACCGAATTTCCATTGCGGCCTCGAAATTGTCGAACAGCCGGGAACCGGGTCTCAGTATCCAATAATCACAGTGCCGGCCGGAGCTGTCCCAATCCGATCCAAACGCAATGGTCCCGAGGGACGCGGGATTACGCAAAATCAGTATTACATTCGCCGCCCCGGACCATCCAGTGAACCACCGCAGAACGGCCAGGAATGGGACAAATTGATCCGGCGATGCACACTGGAAAACCGTGCCGATCTCCTTGCGAGCTTCCGGCGCATCCTCGCCGGTGAGGCCCCGCTTACAATTATCCCGGCGCAGGAAGATACCTGGGCGCCGCTTGACGCATGGGTCGAAGAATCGCTTGGGCGTTGGGAGGACAAGCGTAACGCGCTCCCCATAGAGAGCGGCGCTCGTTGCCCTTTGGGTCACTGGTGGGCCGCATATCAAATCACGGAGATAAACACACTGGTAACTCCGGGCGAACTCCGAGAGATCATGGCGCACGAACGGGTCCGCCACACTGGGTGGCCACCTTGGCCGACTCGCGGCGGCGAGGGAATCCCGATCGTCGCTCAAGGCGAGGGGATTGAGTGCTGGTTGGGGCAAAACGACCCGAACGAACGCCAACCCGCCGATGCCGACTTCTGGCGCGCAACTCCGCAAGGCCTGTTTTTCCAGTTGCGCGGATACCAGGAAGACAGCGGAGAAACTGAACCGGATGAGCCGGGCCAAATTCTTGGCTTGGTCATACCGATCTGGAGGGTGGCTGAGTGTCTTCTCCACGCCCAGGACATGGCAACCCGGCTCACTGGGGAAGAGGCGAATGTTCTATTTCGCACAGGCTGGACGGGTCTCCGGGACCGCTGGCTACGAGCACCACCACGGATGGTTTTGGGTTTTGATCCACGACAATGGAATGCCGATGAGGATTCAATTACTCTTAGATTGTCCATAGAAAGCATGAGGATTCGTGACAACTTAGTGGAGATAGTCTGGCAGCTCCTCAGGCCGCTTTACCAAAGATTCGAATTTTACGAACTGCCGCGTGAGCTGGTGCAGCACGAGCTAGAGTTAATGCTAAGCTACCGATTTTAGTAGCGAGCTGGCGCAGCGCTATGGCGTCTGCCACAAGTGGCAACAAGCGTATCGGGACTGTTGTTCTCGCGTCTGCCCGAGTGTCCGCAGTGGGCCATCCCCGGCTCGTTCGCCGGGTTGGGTTCGCATGACCGGTTCGGGCTTGCGCGCGGGCGTTGCGGCGGGCGACGCCGCTTCGTGGGTCGGCGCCTGGAGCATTATTCGTTCACCTTTACTAAAATCAAAGGTGAACTGCGTTCAATCGCCACGCAGGCTTCCGCCGCATAAGCGGCGGCCCGCAGTCGCGGGCTGGCGTAATCCGAACGAGTGGAATCGCTCGGATTACGCCTTAACCCGGGGCGCGGCGCGACAGCACCCGGGGCTTGCGCTTGCGCAGCCGGTTGGCCTCGAAGTTGCGGCGCTCGGCGGCGGCGATCAGCGCCTGCTGGCACCCCTCCGCCGCGTCGCTTTGGTCGGACCGGCGCGGGACGTAGCCGCCGTCGGGCCGCATGTCCCACGCGCTGTGCCGGTCGGCGAGCTGGAGGTCGAGGATGTTGCGCAGCTCGTCGCGCAGCGCCGGGTCCTCGACCGGGGCGAGCGCCTCGACCCGGCTTTCGAGGTTGCGCGTCATCAGATCGGCCGAGCCGATGAAGAACTCCTCGTCGCCGCCGTTGCGGAAATAGTAGATGCGGCCGTGCTCGAGGAAGCGTCCGATCACGCTGACCACGGTGATGTTCTTCGACGTCCCCGGGATGCCGGGCCGCAGGCGGCAGGTATCGCGCACGATGAGCTCGACCTTGACCCCGGCTTCGGACGCGCGATACAGCGCCTCGGTGATGTCGGCGTCCTCGAGCGCGTTGGCCTTGAACCGGATGAGCCCCGGCGAGCGCTTCGAATGCGCCGCGATCTCGCGATCGATCCTGGCGAGCAACCCCTTCTTCAACAGCTTCGGCGCGACCAGGAGCTTGCAGTACTTGCGCGACGGCTTGCAGCCGGTGGTGAGATAGTTGAACAGCTCGGTCAGGTCGCGGCCGATGCCGTCGTCGCAGGTGAGCATCCCGAGGTCGGAATAGAGCCTCGCCGTCTCGGCGTGGTAGTTGCCGGTTCCGATGTGGGCGTAGCGGCGCAGCCCGTCGAAATCCTTGCGCACCACGAGGATCGCCTTGGCGTGCGTCTTGAGGCCGAGCACGCCGTGGGTGACGTGGATGCCGACCTCCTCCAGCCGGCTCGCCCAGCGGATGTTGGCGGCCTCGTCGAAGCGCGCCTTGAGCTCGATCACCACCGCCACCTGCTTGCCGTTGCGCGCCGCATCGACGAGGTAGTCGATGATCCTGGTGCCCGCCGAGGTGCGATACAGCGTCATCTTGAGCGCCAGCACCTTGGGGTCGGTGCTCGCCTCGCGGACGAAGCGCTCGACCGAGGTGGCGAACGAGTCGTAAGGGTGGTGCAGCAGGATCGGGCCGGTCTCGCGGATGATGTGGAAGATGTTGCGGCCGTCCTGCAGCTTGACGTGGTCGATCGGGTGGTGGGGCGGATCGCGGAACGCGGGGATGTCGAGCACGGCGAGCTCCATGAGGTCGCGCATGCCGATCATCACGTCGGTCTCGTAAACGTCCTTGGTCTCGTCGAGCCCGAGCTCGGCCGCGAGCATGCCCCGATGCGCGGGGTCGATCCCCGCTATGGTCTGCAGCCGCACGATCGGCGCGAACTTGCGGTCGCGCAGCTCCGACTCGATCAACGCCAGCAGATCGTCGGCCTGGTCCTCGTCGCGCTCGGTGTTGGCGTTGCGCGTCACCCGAAACAGCTCGCACGAATCCACCTCCATGCCCGGGAACAGCAGGTCCAGGTTGTGGGCCATGACGTCCTCGAGCGCGATGAAGCGGGTGCCCTCGCCGACCCGCAGCAGGCGCGGCACGCCGGAGCCGACCGGGACCTTGACCCGCGCCATGACCATCTCGGGCTCGTCCGGGTAGTGCAGGGTGACGAGGAGATTGAGCGACAGGTTCGAGATGAACGGGAACGGATGCGCCGGGTCCATCGCCAACGGCGTGACCAGCGGGAAGATGTTGTCGACGTAGTCGCCGCGCACCGCGGCGCGCTCCTCGGTCGAGAGCTCGTCGTAAGTGGTCAGCACGATACCGTGGGCGCGCAACGCGTCGACCAGCGCGAGAAACACCGCGCGCTTTTCGCGGTGCAGGTCGCGGATGACCTCGGTGCATTCGACGATCTGCTGCTCGGGCGTGCGGCCGTCGACCGTAAGGTCCTGGACGCCGGCGCCGACCTGCTGCTTGAGGCCGCCGATGCGCTTCATGAAGAACTCGTCGAGGTTCGAGCTGACGATGGCGAGGAACTTGACCCGCTCGAGCAGCGGCGTGTGCTCGTCCTTGGCCTCGTGGAGCACGCGGCGGTTGAAGGCCAGCCAGGTCAGCTCGCGGTTGAGATAGAGCTCGGGCGGGCGCCGGTCGTGCCCGACCGCGGACTCGGCCCCGGCCGGTTCGGTGGTCTGCGGCCCGGCGTCCTCGCGCGCGGGCCGGCGCGGCGTCTTCCGGGGGGGCGCCTTGTCGGGCGCCGCCGGCGCGATCGCCGCCGCGGCGTCGGGTGACGCTTCGGCCAACACCGGCGCGGCGCCGTTCCCCCTTGAAGCATCGTCCGATTGTCCTGTCATCACGCACCTCCGGCCGGCGTTTCGGGTTGTCCCCCGGTCCTAACCCGAATCGGCCTTGCTAGAGCATTATTCGTTCACCTTTGACTTCAGTCAAAGGTGAACTGCGTTCAATCGCCACGCAGGCTTCCGCCGCATAAGCGGCGGCCCGCCGTCGCGGGCTGGCGCAATCCGAACGAATGGAATCGTTCGTATTGCGCTCTAGTAATGGTCGGGCACGAACGTCTGGTCGGACTTGGGCGGGCGCACGTAACCCCGGTCATCCTGCCGTTTCGGCAGCTTGATCGGCTTGGGCGTCAGGTCCTGGTAAGGAATCTGGCTCAGCAGGTGGCGAATGCAGTTGAGCCGCGCCCGCTTCTTGACGTCGGCCTCGACCACGTACCACGGCGCCTGCTTGATGTCGGTGTGGCGGAACATCCCGTCCTTGGCCTTGGAATAGTCCATCCAAAGCCGGCGCGACTCGAGGTCCATCGGACTGAGCTTCCAACGCTTCGTCGGGTCCTTGATGCGGTCCTGGAAGCGGCGCTCCTGCTCCTCGTCGCTGACCGAGAACCAGTACTTGATCAGCTTGATTCCCGAGCGCACCAGCATGCGCTCGAACTCGGGGCACGAGCGCATGAACTCGTCGTGCTCGTCGTCGGTGCAGAAGCCCATGACGCGCTCGACGCCGGCGCGGTTGTACCAACTGCGGTCGAACAGCACCATTTCGCCCGCCGCCGGCAGGTGTGGGACATAGCGCTGGAAGTACCACTGCGTCTTCTCGCGCTCGGTCGGCGTGCCGAGGGCGACGACACGGCAGATGCGCGGGCTGAGGCTTTCGGTGATGCGCTTGATCACGCCCCCCTTGCCGGCGGCGTCGCGGCCCTCGAAGAGGACGACGACCTTCAGCCCCTCGTGCTTGATCCATTCCTGGAGCTTGACCAGCTCGATCTGGAGCGCCGCCAGCTCCTTCTCGTAGGTCTTGTTCTTTATCTTCCTCTGCGTCTTCTTGACCGACTCGACCGGATGGGCGTCGGCGCCATCACCCTTCGTCTTCCTGATCCTGGTCCTTGCGGCGGTGGGCGTTCTCGCCGTGCCCCTGCGCGCGGTGACAGTTTTCGCCATGGTCGTGCCCCTCCTCTCGCGCGCACCTCGCCCGGACGCCGGGCGGGCACCGCGCATTTCGAATCGGTTGTTCGGCTGAGTTTAGCAGCGGGTTCGCTGAAAAACGAGTGCAACGGCCGCCACCCCATCGCTCACGGCATGACCCAGAAGGGCCGGCACGCGACGAAGTCGTCGATGCTCCGGGCGAGCGCGGTTTCGGACTGCGCCATCGCGCGGGTGTGCCAGCCCATCACGATCGCGCCGGCGTGCCGGCATTGCCGGGCGTCGTCGCCCGTGCACATGTCGCCCAGGCGCTTGACCAGATCGCGGGCCACGGCGACGTCGTTGCGGTAGCCGAGCGCGTCCTGGATGTTCGCGAGCTTCGCGGCGTACGACGTCACCGCGTCCTTGCAGTAGAGCGCACCGAAGAAATCGGTCGCGTAGCGCAGCCTCTTGACGTCGATGCGCAGCCGGTGCCGCTCGCCGGCCGACAGCGATTCGAAGCGCCGGCCCCGCGCGCAGACCTTGTCGTGGCGCCGGGCGAACACGTCGTCGGCAAAGCCGGCCAGCCGGTCGTCGAGCCGGGCCGAGGCCTCGCCCGGCGGCTGGTCGCGCCACGCGCGCTTCGCCAGCCAGCCGCCGCTCTGCAACAGGAACCTCGTGTAGCGTGGCGAACGGATCGCGTCGCGCGCGGCGTGACGGCAGCGGCGCCGTTCCTCGTGCAGCCGCGCGAGCAGCACTTCGAACGCGGTCTCCTCGGGCAGCCGCGCGGCCACCGGCCCGACGATCTCGTCGACGAGGACGTCCCAGTCGCGCGTTGCCGACAGCTCGCCGGCGAGCCACTTGATCCCCTCGACCAGCGTGCCGTATTGCGGCGCCGGCAAGACGCTCCGAAACAATCGCAGGGCCGAGCGCAGGCGGCGCAGCGCGACGCGCATCTGGTGCACGCCCTCGGGGTCCTCGCTTTCGAGCACGGAGGCCTCGTTCGCCATCACGTGGTCGAGGCAATGCCGCACCGTGCCGACGAGCGCCTGCTCGACCGTGATGTCCCCGGACAGGTCGAGATCGGGCGCCTTCATCGAGCCCGGCGGCTCGCCCGTCAGAAGCGCATAGCCGCGCGCCGCCTCGCTCATGCTGCAAAGGCTCAAGCCCAGCGCCGGCTGAATTTCCAGCGCCAGATCGTAGAGCCGATGAGGGGCGCCGGCCTTGAGCCCGAGCCCCAGCTCGCAGACCGGCCGGGCGGTCCCCGCCGCGCTGATCTCGCCGATGTCGATGTCGAGCCTGACCTCGCCGCCGCCGTCGAGCACGAGGTCGCGCGTGGTGCGTTCGACCTCGGTGCGGAAGACCGGCGCCAGCGCCTCGCCGCCGGCGCGGACCACGAGGTCGCGCAGCTTCACGTCCGCGATCGTCGAGGGGACCGGTTTGTCGCTCGGAACGCGACCCGTCCACGCCGTCTTCGCCGAACCGAGGCCGGGGCGGTCGCGCAGGTTTTCGACGCGTTGCACGTATCCACGGCCGGCCTTTTGCACACGAAGGGCGATGGCTTCAGCCAGCAGCCGGCGATCGGGCGTATCGAAATAGACGTGCGCGAGCCGTCTGGTGTGGGCGCGCCCGGACGCCGGGGATTCGAATTTGAGCAGGCTTCGCAGGCGCGGGAGGTCGCCCGGCTGGAAAGCGAATTTCAGCTCGGCTTCATTCTCCATTCGATACGCGGGCCGTCGCGGCGGCCCTGTCCTCCCAGTGTCGTGCGTCGCCCGGAATTATCTCCCGGGTTCATTCGGACGCCCAAGAGCGCGCCCATGAGACGGCCGCCGAACCGCCTCATGCGCCGCGCGGGCGTCCGCATCGCGAGATTCTACGCCCAATCGATCACTGCTTGCAATTGCGCGTCTGGAAAACCGCGGCGGGCGGATGCGATTGCGTCGGGCGTTCGAAGCGACGGACCGGTCAACGGGAATCGCTCGCCGTCTCTTCCAACAGCCGACCGATATGCGGCAGGAACTTGATGACCATCGCGCCGGTGTTGCCGAACCGGTTCTTGCGCACATTGAGCAACAGCGACCGCGCCCGGGCGAGGTCAGAATCGCCGGCGTCATAGTCTTGCTTGCCCACCGGTGGGTCGACGCGGGTGAGGAAAATCACCGTGTCCGCGGAATATTCGAGGTCCGTCGTTCCCTCGAGGCTGGCCAGCGTCGATTCGCCTTGCCGGTCGCGGCTTTGGCTCGAAATCGCGAGCACCGGGCTTTCGAACTCGATCGTGAAGCGTCGCAGCAAGGTGATGAGCTTTCCGACCTCGTGGCGGAACTCGGAAAAATCGCGCCGTCCGGCCGCCCAGATCTGGAGATAGTCGACGATCAGCAGGCAGTGCGCCGCGCCATGCTCGGCTCTCAAATCCTGCGCCATCCGCCAAACCTCGTCCGCGGTGAGGGTGGGCTCGGAATTGAAAATCGCGATGCGCGCCAACTCGGTCGCGCACGACGTCATGGCCTCCTCGACGACCTCGGGATCTTCCTTTCCCTCCATGATCCGTCGCATCTCCAGGCCGGCCCGTTGGCAAACCAGCCGCAGCACCAGGTGTTGGGGCAACGAATCGAAGGTCAGGTACAGCACGGGCAGGCCCGCCCGCGCGGCCGAGGCGGCGAGGTGCAACGCGAGCGTCGTTTTCCCGACGCCGGGCTCGCCCGACACGATGTGCAGGCCGGGCACGAGTCCGCCGATCATCTGGTCGAGAAAGTTGAACCCCGTCGGCGCGACGATCAGATGGTCCTTCGGTTCACGAACCATGCGGCGCAGCCGGTCAAGGTACCCGGAGACGGCCAGCGGGCGGTCTCCGTTTTCCGGGGCCTGGGGATCCCGTTTCAGCGCCATGTCAAAGCATCCTCGCGTGGCGCCGCGCCGCTCCCGCGGCTGACGGCGCCACGCGAGGCGACCCCGTTAAGTCTTAAGCAACGGTTCACCGGATCCGGTCCCCGAGCGCGACTGCGAAGCGCCGCTCCCCGCTCGCGCGCCTTCACACCTCCTCGTCGAACCAGCGTTCGCCGGCCTCGCCGTGCCGCTCGAGGCCGTCCTTGTAGGCCTGCTTCGTTTCGGCGCTCGCCCCGGTCTGGTGCCGCGCCTTCCACTCGCCGTAGGGCATGCCGTAGACGATCTCGCGCGTGTGGTCGTAATCGAGCCCGACGCCGCGCTCGTTCGCCGCCGCCTTGTACCATTTGGCCAGGCAGTTGCGGCAGAACCCGGCGAGGTTCATGACGTCGATGTTTTGCACGTCGGCGCGCTCGCGGAAGTGGTGCACCAGCCGGCGGAACACCGCGGCCTCGATCTCGTTTCGGGTCTTGTCGTCCATGGCTGCTCCTCCGGCAATGTCGCTCGGGGATGATACTGGGGTGCCGCGACCGGTTCGTCCAGCGCGGCCTATACCAACGGTGCTTGGTATTAGCCCGCGTCGATCCCGCGCACGGTTTCCGCGATCAGGAAATCAACGACCGCCTTGAGCGCCTCGGGCGCGTCGGCGCCGGCGGCGCGGGCGTCCGCGTACGCGCGGCACTGGTGGTCGGCGCTGGTGCCGCGCGCGGCGATCTCGCGCGCGTGCGCGACCTCGGCGACGCAGTCGAGCCGCTCGGCGTCTTCCTGGATGAGCGCGATGATCTCCTCCAGGAGATCGCGATAGGGCACCAGAACGCCCTTGCCGAAATCGACGAGCTCGCCCTCGACTCCGTAGCGCTGCGCGCGCCAGCGGTTGTCGTTGACCAGGACGCGGGGGTAGATGCGCCAGCGCTGGTTGTTGCAGCGCAGGCGGTAGAGCATGCTGAACAGGCATTGGGTGAGCGCCGCGATCGCCGCCGCGTCGTCGAGTCGCGTGCAGACGTCGGTGATGCGCATCTCGAGCGTCGGAAACCGCGCGCTGGGGCGCAGGTCCCACCACAGCTTGGTGGCGTCCTCGATCAGCCCGGCGCTGACCATCTGGCCGACGACGCGCTGGTACTCGCTGAAGCTTTCGTAGCGGTCGGGAAGGCCGGTGCGCGGCAGCGAGTCGAACACCGTGAGCCGGTACGACTTGAGACCCGTCTCCTCGCCGCCCCAGAACGGCGACGAGGTGCTCAACGTCAACAGGTGCGGCAGGAAATAGGTCATCTGGTTCATCAGGTCGATGCGCAGCTCGTCGTCGTCGATGCCGACGTGGACGTGCATGCCGCAGATCAACAGCCGGCGCGCCACCGCCTGCAGGTCGCGGGCGAGTACTTCGTAACGTTCCTTGACGACGTGCTGCTGCTCCTGCCAGCGGGCGAAGGGATGGGTCGAGGCGGCGATCGGCGCCATGCCGTAGCGCTCGCCGCAGGTGGCGACGGTGGCGCGCAAATGCGCCAGGTCGGCGCGCGCCTCGCGCACGGTCTTGTAGGGCCGCGTGCCGACCTCGATCTGGGCGCGCAGGAACTCGGGGCTGACTTGTCCCTCGAGCAGCGATTCGCAATCCTTCATCATGCCCGCGGGCGGATCGGGCGCGAGGTCGCGCGTCTCGCGATCGACGAGCAGGTACTCCTCCTCGATTCCCACGGTGAAGCTCGGTTCGCGGATCGCCATCTCAGCTCCCGGGCGCTTGGCCGGCGAGCACCTCGATGAGCGCCGCCGCCATCACGTTGGCCCACGCCTCGGCGCCATGGTGGGTGTCGATGAGGTCCTGGCGAATCTCGACGGTCACGTGCGGCAGGTTCCGCGCCACCGCGTGGTGGGGAATCGAGCAGGGCATCGGGACCCGCCCCGAGTAGGGCTCGTTGTCGCCGACACAGATCGCCGGATCGGCGGCGAGAAGCTCGATCAGCGGCGCCGCGAGCCGGGAGTCGCGGTCCCACAGGATGCCGACGTGCCACGGACGCTCGAAGCCGTCGAGCATCGGCGTAAAGCTGTGCATCGAGATCACCGCCGGCGGGCCGGCCCGCCTCGCCACCCGGGCGATCATATCGTCGACGGCGTCGTGGTAAGGCCGGAAGCACGCATCGGCGCGGGCGCGCGCCGCCTGGTCATCGACACCCCGGTTGCCGGGGATCTCGACCTCGTCGCTCACCCGGAGAATCGAGGCCGGCGAATCGAGCGGCCGGTTGCAGTCGATCACCAGGCGCGAATAGCCCGCCAGCACCGCCGGCGCGTCGATGAGCGCGGCGACGCGGCGGGTGACGTCGCCGGCGCCGATGTCCCAGCCGACGTGCAGGCGCAACCGCGACTCGTCGAGCCCCAGGCAGTCGAGCGCCGCCGGCACCGCCCAGCTCGCGTGGTCGCAGAACAGCACCGCCCGGGCGCGGCCTTCCGGGTTGACGATCTCAAAGGGCGGCGGGTCGCCATCGCCGAGAAGTGCCGGACGGTTGGAGGAAAGCGGGATAACGGTTGCGGTCATGCGGCGACTATAGCGAAAATGCGGGCGGGGAAAACCCGCCCGGTCGCCGCGTGGTCGGCCGGCTTGAACCGCGTTGCCGCGTCCCCTAATACCAGCGGTCATTATGATTGACTCATAATGACCGCTGGCAAGCGCGACCGCGCGCCGCCGCTTATGCGGCGAAAGGCTGCGTGCCGATTGACGGCCATCGGTCATTCTTGATGACCGATGGTAGAATATAAAATCTCGACGAACACCCTATGGCGCCACCAGCACCCGATCCACGCCTCCTGTTGCGTGACCTGTTCGACGCCGCGGTCGCGGCGGCGGCGCCGGCGCAATGCCTGCCACCGCATCTCCCCGAGCCGCCGCGCGGGCGCACGATCGTGGTCGGCGCCGGCAAGGCGGCGGCGGCGATGGCGCGGGCGGTCAGCGACCCGGAACCGAAGCCGGACGTCACGCGAACCATCATGTCGTAGAGCCGCTCCGTGGCCATGGCATCCTGGCCGACCAGCGCGGGGGCGAGGAAGTCGTCGATGATGGCGGCAGTCGCCCGTCCATAGTCGGTCATCCCGAAGCCCCATGAGCCGTCTTCCAGCGTCACCACGCAGCCAACGTCGCGAGCCCCACCCGGCATCCAGCGGCGGTTGCCGGGCGCGCTGGCGGGCGCGCTGCCGTAGCGGCGCATGGGCGTGGCCTGCGAGTTGAGCTGGCCGCGCGATGGGCCATCGCGGGGCGGGGTCCGTTTCGTGATCGGATCCGGATACTCGATTCGTGTGGCTTCGATGCTCTTTATCTTCATGGTGTGGCGGATCTCCATGTCTTGCCCGGCCTCGCAGGACGGATTGATGCACTTTACTGCGGACGGCGCATTGCAGGCGCCCGCCTGTCGTCAGGGGAGGGGCAGAGCCTTGACGGCCAGCCACGCGGGACGGATCGGGCAAGCCCGGCCCCTACTCCCGCAGCATCCTCAGGTAGCTGTCGAAGCGAGCCCGGGCTATGTGCCCTGCGTCAGTGGCCACTCGGATAGCGCAGCCGGGCTCGCGGTCGTGCGTGCAGTCCCGGTAGCGGCAGCCGCTGAGGTGATCGGCGAACTCGGGGAAGTACCCGCCGAGGGTCTGCGCATCGATGTCCCAGAGGCCGAACGATCTGATGCCGGGGGTGTCGATCAGGAGGAGTCGGGCGACCACTCGACCATCGTTGATGAGCCGGTCGTATGCTGGCCGCGGCGATCCGTTCCTACCGCCCCGACCTGTAATGACTTTTCGCCGGTGAGGGCGTTGATGATGGACGACTTCCCGACGCCGCTGTGGCCGACCAGGACGGCGGTTTTGCTCTGCAAAAGGGCCTGAAGCCTGTCCATCCCCTCGCCGGTCTCTGCCGATACGGCTATCCACGTGACTCCAAGGTCTGTGTAGATGGCCAGCGCGGCATCGTCCGGCTGCTGCAGGTCGATCTTGTTGACGCAGATTACTGGCTCCACGCCGCCATACTGGCACATCACCAGGTAGCGGTCGATCAGCCGAGGCCGAAACGGTGGCGAGGTAGTGGAGGCAACGATCACGGCGACATCTATGTTGGCGGCGATTACGTGCTCTTTTGCTAGCGCCATGCGGCCGTGCTCGGCGCGCAATCGGACGAGCTTCGAGCGGCGCGGCCCGATGCTAACGATGCGGCCTGCGCCGTCGTTAATCTCGCTCTCTCCCCGGTCGCCGGGAACGGCCCCGTCCGGGTAATCCTCTGTCTTGAGGTTGTTTACAGCGGGTTCGCCGAAGCCGGCGTCCCGGAGCACGACGGCGGTCTGGCCGCGAATCGCGGCGACTGTGCCTGGGCCGCCCACGGAGGCGACGTCCCATAGTCCGGCGCCTGTGACCTGCGTTTGCAGGCCAGGGCGCGCGCCGTTGTTCGAATCGTCGCCGCGCCGCGCGCTCCGTCTTGCGCGCTTGCGGGCAAGCTTCTTCGGTGTGATTTTGTTCCTGGCCAAGCTGGCTCTCCCGTATGGCCGGGCGCACTTCTCGTTTCGTCGCGCGCCCGGCATCGTTTTCTGTGCCGATTGGGGGCGCGTTCCCTCGGGAGAGCGTGGTTAGTTTTTACCGCGTGAGGATCCGGTTATGGAGGGGTCGCTCGAGTCGGTTGCGGCGGCGCGGTGATTCCAGCGCTGCTCAGCAGCCCCTGACGAGGGACGCGCGGACAGACACAGAGATAGTCGTTCTCATTTCACGTCCCCCTTTGGAGTTGTTGCGGCGTTTGCCGCGGGTTATCGGGCCAATGGGGTCAGGATACCACGGCCCTGGGAAGCTGCAGCCGTTCGAGGCATATACATAGACGCTATTGAATCGTGACTTCCGGCCATCTCTCTGTGTACTTCTTCCTGTTGGTCCGGCGCCTGTACTCATCCTCAGTTACTCGGACCGGGTTACGCCTGACTCGCATCTCCAGCAGATCCTCAAGGCCGTACGGTGCGATTACATCTAGCTTTTTATCCTCGAGACGAACAGAAACTGCCGACGCATATTCCGGCCAGCTCGCGACGGCCTCTCCCAGGCTTGCGAACGGGGCCACGTCGTAACCGAATACGTCTTTGAACCAGAGGTGTACGCCGGCCTGGTTCTTCACGTCCCACTGCACGTCTGCTCGTTGCTGAGCAAGGCCCTGCTCAAGCTCAGCGTCCAGGTCGCCCCTCCGTCCGAGCTCGATAGTTGCGCAGCTCCGCCCAGCGCGA
>JACZUY010000027.1 GCA_022572945.1 Pseudomonadota bacterium | reverse complement strand
ACCGGGTGCTCAACGCCGTCGGCTCGGGTGACGCGCTGCCCGCCGGCCACCCGGCGGCGGGCAAGACCCGCGTCGACGGCCAGGCGACCGCGTATGTCTGCACCGGCGCCACCTGCTCGCTGCCGATCACCAGCGCCGACGGCCTGCGCGCCGCGCTCACCACGCGCGCCGCCACGCAGGCCGCACCCGCGGCCCAATAATACCGGCGAGCCCATGGATGGACTCGCCTAATGTCCCTCAGGCGCCGGGCGGGCGCATCCGCGCCCTTGGCTTTCGCGCTCATCAAGGCGCGGCGCCCAATTATTGCGATCAAAGCTGTCGCGCTTGCCACCGAGCGGATGAATGACGTCATCCGCTCGGTGGCATAAGCCCCAGGCGCAATCCCCCTAAATCGCCAATTCTCCCAATGTCATAAATGGTTAGCCGCGTTGTGTTCACGCCATGAACGACGACCTGCGGCGCCCGGGGTTGGCCCAGGCGCGGCGCCGGCGGCCATCGGCGTGACACGCCGGAATCGGCGCGATAGAGTAGCGCCCCTTGACGACGAGAGCGTAATCCGAGCGAATCCACTCGTTCGGATTACGCCAGCCCGCGACCCCTTTGATCGCAACAAATGGGGGCCGCCGCTTATGCGGCCACGTTTTGGTCGATATAAGATTTGGCCTGCGTGGCGATCGAACGCAGTTCACCTTTGACTGAAGTCAAAGGTGGACGAAAAATGCTCTAGGGAGGCAACCGATGAGTGGAACCGACATCACCCTGACCGCCCGCGACGGCGGCAGCTTCAGCGCTTACCTCGCCGCGCCCGAATCGGGGGCCGGCGCGGGCATCGTGGTGTTGCAGGAGATCTTCGGCGTCAACCGGGTGATGCGCGACATCGCCGACGGGCTCGCCGCCCAGGGTTACTTCGCCATCGTCCCCGACCTCTTCTGGCGCCAGGAGCCCGGCATCCAGATCACCGACAAGACCGAGGCCGAATGGACGCGCGCGTTCGAGCTCTATCAGGGATTCGACGAGAACCTCGGCGTCGACGACGCGATCGCCGCGCTCGACCATCTGCGCACCGTGCCCGGCTGCAGCGGCTTGGTGGGGAGCGCCGGCTACTGCCTCGGCGGCAAGCTCGCCTACCTGATGGCGGCGCGCTCTTCGACCGACGCCACGGTCGCTTACTACGGCGTCGGCATAGCGGACGCGCTCGACGAGGGCGGCAGCATCCAGAGGCCGCTCATGCTGCACATCGCCGAAGACGACGAGTTCGTGCCCAAGGAGGCGCAGGCCGAGGTGAAGGAGGCGCTTGCGGACAACGCGCTGGTCGAAATCCACAGCTACCCCGGTCTCGACCACGCCTTCTGCCGCGTCGGCGGCGCGCATTACGACTCTGCCGGCGCCGCGCTCGCCAACCAGCGCACGGCGGCGTTCTTCGCCGAACACCTCGCCTGAAGGAGACCCGGCTCATGACCAAGGCAATCCGCATTCACCGGCCCGGCGGCCCCGAGCAGATGGTCTGGGAGGAGGTCGCGGTCGGCGACCCCGGCCCCGGCGAGGCGCGCGTCAGGCACACCGCCGTCGGCCTCAACTTCATCGACGTCTACCACCGCTCCGGGCTCTATCCGCTGCCGGCGCTTCCCGCGACCATCGGCATGGAGGCGGCGGGCGTCGTCGAGGCCGTCGGCGACGGCGTCGATGATCTCGCCGCCGGCGACCGCATCGCTTACGCCGGGCCGCCGGGCGCCTATTCGGAGGCCCGCCTCATGCCCGCAAAGCGGCTGGTCAAGCTCCCCGACGGCGTCGACGACCGCCAGGCCGCGGCGATGATGCTCAAGGGCATGACCGCCGAGTACCTGCTGCACCGCACCTACCCGGTGAAGGCCGGCGAGACGATCCTGTTCCACGCCGCGGCCGGCGGCGTCGGCACGATCGCCTGCCAGTGGGCCAAGCATCTCGGCGCCACGGTGATCGGCACCGTGGGCACGCGCGAGAAGGCGGAGATCGCCGCCGCGCACGGCTGCGACCACCCCATCGTCACCTCGGAAACCGACTTCGTCGCCCGGGTGAAGGAGATCACCGGCGGCGCCGGCGTTCCGGTGGTCTATGATTCGGTCGGCAAGGACACCTTCGACCGCTCGCTCGACTGCCTCAGCCCGTTTGGCCTGCTGGCGCTGTTCGGCCAGTCCTCTGGGCCGGTGCCGCCGTTCGACCTCGGCCAACTCGCGGCGATGGGCTCGCTCTACGTCACCCGGCCGACGCTGTTGACCTACGCGGCGAGCCGCGACGACCTGCTCGCCACCGCCGACGCGCTGTTCGAGGTCGTCCGGTCGGGCGCGGTGCGGATCGAGGTCAACCAGACCTACGCGCTCGCGGACGCCGCCCAGGCCCACCGCGACCTCGAGGCGCGCAAGACCACGGGATCGACCGTGCTGCTGCCGTAAGCGCGGCGGCGGCCCCGCGACCGCGCCGCGCTCAGGTGTTCATCGATTCGAAGAACTCGGCGTTGTTCTTGGTGCTCCTGAGCTTCTCGAGCAGGAACTCCATCGAATCGGTGACCCCCATCGACGACAGGATGCGGCGCAACACCCACATCTTCGACAGCGCCCCCTTGTCGAGCAGCAGCTCCTCCTTGCGGGTGCCCGATTTGCCGATGTCGATCGCCGGGTAGCTGCGCTTGTCCGCGAGCTTGCGGTCCATCACGATCTCCGAGTTGCCGGTGCCCTTGAACTCCTCGAAGATCACCTCGTCCATGCGCGAGCCGGTTTCGATCAGCGCGGTCGCGACGATGGTGAGCGACCCGCCGCCCTCGATGTTGCGCGCCGCGCCGAAGAACCGTTTTGGCTTTTGCAGCGCGTTGGCGTCGACGCCCCCGGTGAGCACCTTGCCCGACGACGGCACCACAGTGTTGTACGCGCGTGCGAGGCGGGTGATCGAATCCAGAAGGATTATCACGTCGCGCTTGTGCTCGACCAGCCGCTTGGCCTTCTCGATCACCATCTCGGCGACCTGGACGTGGCGCGTCGCGGGCTCGTCGAACGTCGAGCTCACGACCTCGCCGTTGACCGAGCGCTGCATGTCGGTAACCTCCTCGGGGCGCTCGTCGATGAGCAGCACGATGAGGTAGATCTCGGGGTGGTTGGCCGCCACCGACATTGCGATGTTCTGCATCACCATGGTCTTGCCGGCGCGCGGCGGCGAGGTAAGCAGCGCCCGCTGTCCCTTGCCCAGCGGCGCGACGAGCTCGATCACGCGCATGGTCAAGTCCTTGTTGGGCGGGTTCTCGACCTCGAGGTTGAGCTTCTCGTCCGGGTAGAGCGGGGTGAGGTTGTCGAAGTTCACGCGGTGGCGCGCGGCTTCCGGATCGTCGAAGTTGATGCTGTTGACCTTGAGCAGCGCGAAGTACCGCTCGCCGTCCTTGGGCGCACGAATCTGCCCCTCGACGGTGTCGCCGGTGCGCAGCGAGAAGCGGCGAATCTGGCTCGGCGAGACGTAGATGTCGTCGGGGCCCGGCAGGTAGTTGGCCTCCGGCGCGCGGAGGAAGCCGAAGCCGTCCTGGAGGTTTTCGAGCACGCCATCGCCGTAGATCGCCGTGTTGTTGTCGGCGAGGTGCTTGAGGATCGTGAACATCAGGTCTTGCTTGCGCAGCAGGCTGGCGTTTTCGATCCCCAAATCCTCGGCGTAGGTGAGGAGGTCTTCGGGGGTTTTGAGCTTGAGCTCCTGAAGCTTCATGAGCCGATCGTTCCCAGTACGAGATGTGGCGGCGCGAGGCCGACGACAGGAAAGAGAGATGGTTCCGAACGCGCCCGATCCGGCGTTACGCCGTTCCCCTGAGGGATGCGAGGCGGCTGGCGAAGGTTAGGAACGCGACGCGCGGAAACGCGCATCTCCGTCGGGGACAACTGGCAAAACTCTAACCGCATCGCCGCCGGGGTGTCAAACGAAGATTGCCGCGCCAGCGCTCAAAACGGTTTGACCACCGCGAGGATGACGATGCCGATCATCAGCACCGTCGGCGCCTCGTTGGCGACGCGGTAGAACCCCCGGCTCCGCGTGTTGCGGTCGGCGGCGAAGTCGCGCCGCCACCGCGCCATCAGGCCGTGCGCCGCGGCGAGCGCGAGGACGAGGACGAGCTTGGCGTGAAACCAGCCCGACGACCAGTCGATCACGCCCGGCAGGAGCGCGAGCCAGATACCGAACACGAAGGCGGCGATCATCGCCGGCGTCATGATCGCCCTCAACAGCCGCCGCTCCATCACCTTGAGCATCTCCGAGCGCGCCGAGCCGGGCCCGGCGTCGCAGTGGTAGACGTAGAGCCGCGGCAGATAGAGCAGCCCGGCCATCCACGCGATCACCGCGATGATGTGCATCGCCTTGAGCCACAGGTAGCCGTCGCCGGTCATCCCGCGCCTTCCCCGTCGCGGTGGGGGCAGCCGCGATAGCCGCCGGGGCACAGCCGCCCGCCGTCTTGTGAACACAGCCCCGCGTCCCGGCTCGCGCTGCGCCTGACGAGCGCCCCGAGCGCGGCGATGAACCCCGGCGTGGTCCCCAGCGCCGGCACGCGAACGTACGCCGGAACACCGCTCTCGGCGGCGAGCTTGCGGTACTCGATGTCGAGCTCGACGAGCGTCTCCGAGTGCTCCGAGACGAACGCGATCGGCGCCACCACCACCGGCACGCCCTCGCGCCCGGCGCGCGCGAGCTCGTCGTCGAGCGACGGACCGATCCACTCGAGCGGGCCGACGCGGCTCTGGTAGCACACCCGCCAGTCGAGGCCGGGCCTGTCGGCGGCGAGCACCGCGGCGACCGCCGCCGCCGTGCGCTCGACCTGCCAAACGTAGGGATCGCCCTTGTCGACCACTCGCCTGGGCAGCCCGTGGGCCGAAAACAACAGCCGCGGCGCCCCCGCCCCGCGCGCCTCGTCGAGCCCCGGGCGCACCAGCGCGGCATGCGCGGCAATGAAATCCGGCTCGCTCGGATAGCAGCAGATCGCCGATGTCGGCGCGGTTAGCCCCGCCCTCCCCGCGTTGTGCCGCCACGCCGCCAGCGACGACGCCGTGGTCGTCGTCGAGAACTGCGGATAAAGCGGCAGAAGGACCACCCTCTCAGGCGCGAATGCCTTGACTTCGAGCACCACCTCCTCGGTCATCGGATGCCAGTAGCGCATGGCGACGAACACCCGCACCTCGCCGAGATCGCCGAGCTCCGCCTCCAGCGCGGCGGCCTGTTCACGCGTCAGCTCGAGAAGCGGCGAGCGGCCGCCGATGTGGTCGTAGATCTCGCGCGCGACCGGCGCGCGCCGGTGCGAGACCAGCATCGCCAGACACCAGCGGATCGGCTGCGGCGCCCCGATGATCGCCCGGTCACTGAACAGGTTGAAGAGAAACGGCTGAATCGCCCCAGGCGCGTCGGGGCCGCCGAGGTTGAACAAAACCACCGCAATGCGCCGTCCCGCCATCACGACCGCCGTTGTCCACTCCCACCGCCGGCGCAGGACCGCACGGTTTCGACGAGCAGCGAAACGTTCTCCGGCGGCGTTTCCGGCACGATCCCATGACCGAGGTTGAAGACAAAGGGCCCGCGGCCAAGCGCCTCGACGATCGCCGCGATCTCGGCCTGCATCGGCGCGCCGCCGGCCAGCAGCGAGATCGGGTCGAGGTTGCCCTGCACCACGACCCGGGGCTGCAGCTCGCGCGCCGCCCACCGGGCGGGAACGCTGCTGTCGATGCTGACCGCGTCGACTCCGGTCGCCTCGGCGTAGCGGCGCACCGATACGCCGACGCCGCGCGCGAAGCCGATGACCGGCACGCCCGGGCACGCGCGTTGCAGCTCCGCGACGATCCGCCGCGTTGGCTCGACGCACCAGCGCTCGAAGCCGCTTTCCGGTAGCGCCCCGGCCCAGCTATCGAAGATTTGCAGTACCTCGGCGCCGTGGCGTGCCTGGCCGACGAGATACTCGACCGTCGCCTGGGTCACGACGTCGATCAGCCGCTGAAAACCATCTGGATCGCGCATCGCCCACAGCTTGACGGCGGTGAAATCCCTGCTCGCGCCGCCCTCGACCATGTAAGTCGCCAGCGTCCATGGCGCCCCGGCGAAGCCGATCAACGCAACCTCTTCGGACAGCGCCTCCTTCACGCGCTCGACCGTCTCGTAGACCGGCGCGAAACGCTCAGCGATACCATCGAGACGCAGGGCGTCGACGCCCTTGGCGCCATCCACCGGCGCGAGGCGCGGCCCGTGCCCATCCTCAAACCCGACCTCGACTCCGAGCGCGTGAGCGACGACGAGAATATCGGAAAATAGAATTGCCGCGTCGGTCGCGAAGCGGCGAACCGGCTGGAGCGTAACCTCAGCAGCCAGTTCAGGCGTGTAGCACAAGTCAAGGAACCCGCCGGCGCGCTCACGCACCCGCCGGTACTCGGGCAGGTAACGCCCGGCCTGACGCATCAACCACAGCGGCGGCGGTGAGACCGTATCGCCGTGAAGCGCCCGAAGGAGCGGCTTGGCGGAAAGAGTCTTCGGTGACAAGAGAGCTCGCTACACTAGCCCCGTTCAGGGTCCTCCAATACTATTTTTCTTTTGTAAATAAAAGGTAGTTGTCGTATGCAGATGCCTGTGGATAGCGGGGATTCACGGGTTTCCCAAAGTTGTTCAGCCTTGGTCGCTAGTAGCGCCGCATGGCCGGGGCCGACGTGCATAAGCGGGGAATAAGTCGTTCACATGGGTGCTGCCGCGCTGTCGGGCGGGCGTCATTGAAACCCATGCAACGCGGGGACAGGATCGGGGACGGCGCGAGTTGCACACGGCTTTCCGGGTCGTGGCCAGGCGCTATCCCCATGTGGGTGGGGACGCGACTGTTTTGGAGGTTGTGGGGATGATTTCGGGCAATTTTCCGAAAACCTAGGGTTATCCCCCTGATTCATGCGTTTGTATGCCATGAAGCGGTTTCACATTCACCTCGTTTCTGATGCCACCGGCGAGACCATCAACAGCGTCGCCCGGGCGGCGATCGCGCAGTTCGAGGACCTCGAGGTGGTCGAGCACTTCTGGTCCTTGGTGCGCAGCGAGCGCCAGATCGACAATGTGATCGCGGGCGTCGAGACCAACCCCGGCGTGGTGCTGTTCACCCTCGTCGATCGGGTGATCCGCGAGCGCCTTGAGAACGGATGCCAGCGGCTGCAGGTTCCGACGGTTGCTTTGCTCGACCCGGTGATCACGGTGCTCAGCAGCTACCTGGGCATGGAATCGCATGGCGAACCCGGCCGCCAGCACATGCTCGACGCCGAGTATTTCGGCCGCATCGACGCCATGCACTTCGTGTTAACCCATGATGACGGCCAGTCGTTGCAAGGCCTCAATGATGCCGACGTGGTGCTCGTCGGCGTGTCACGCACGTCGAAGACGCCGACCTGCTTTTACCTCGCTAACCGCGGCGTCAAGGCGGCAAATGTGCCGCTTGTGCCGGGCTGTCCGCTGCCGGCCGAGGTCGAGCGGCTCAATGATCCGCTGGTGGTCGGGCTCACCACGACCCCCGAGCGCCTCGTCGAGGTCCGCCGCAACCGGCTGCGTGTGCTTAACCGCGGCGACGAAACCGACTACGTTGACCTCGAGCAGGTGCGCGACGAGGTGCGTGCGGCGCTGCGGATATACGCTAAGCACGAGTGGCCGGTCATCGACGTGACCCGCCGCTCGGTTGAGGAGACCGCCGCGGAGATTCATCAACATCTGGTTGACCGGATCGGCGGCGAGGTGGTGGTTTCGACACGGATCGGCAAGTATGGCGCCGAGCCGGGCGCGTAAGCGGCGATCTTTCGCGCCCGCCGTTGGGGGGAACGTGGATGTCACAGGCGGGTGGCGAGGTCGTGCTCGCTTCGGCGAGCCGAGCGCGCGCGGCGTTGCTGCGCGGCGCCGGGGTTGGCTTCACGATCGACCCAGCGGCGGTCGACGAGGCTGCGGTGAGGGCCGCGCTGAGGTCTGACGGGGTGGAGGCCGCCGCCGCCGCCGCGGCGCTTGCCGAGCTCAAGGCGACCCAAGTGTCGCAACGGCACCGGGATGTGCTCGTCGTCGGCGCCGACCAGATCCTCGAGTGTGACGGCGCGTGGTTCGACAAGCCGGTCGATATGGACCAGGCGCGAGCCGACCTCCGCGCGCTGCGCGGCCGGGCGCACCTCCAGCACAGCGTGGTGTGCGTGGTGCGCGACGGAGCGGTCCTGTGGCATCATCGCGAACGCGCGCGGCTGGCGATGCGGGATTTTTCCGAGCGCTTTCTCGATGCCCACCTCGCTGCGGCGGGTGACAGTGTTCTCGATAGCGCCGGCGCGTATCAGCTCGAAGGGCTGGGCGCTCAGCTTTTTACCGAGATCGAGGGGGATTATTTCGCGATTCTCGGGCTGCCGCTTTTGCCGCTGCTGGATTTCCTGCGGCAACACGGCGTGGTGATGGAATGAGGGTCGGTGGGTCTGCCGCACTCGCTAGCGTGATCGGCTGGCCGGTCGCGCACTCGCGTTCGCCCCGGCTGCACGGCTATTGGCTCGAGCGCTACGGCATCGACGGCGCTTACGTGCCGCTTGCGGTCGCGCCGAAGGATTTTGCCGAGTGTCTCCGGGTGTTGCCCAAGCCCGGCTTCGCCGCTTGGTTCGGCGTCGATCCCGAGGTCGCGCCCGAGCTCAGGGCCCACGCGCTGCGCGACAGCGGGGCGTGAGGCCGCCGTGGTTATCCTCGGGCTCACCGGCTCGATCGGCATGGGCAAGACCGCCGCCGCGCGGGCGCTGCGGCGTCGCGGCGCCGCGGTGTTCGACGCCGACGCCGAAGTCCACCGGCTGATCGGCCCCGGCGGCGCCGCCGTCGCCGCGGTCGAGGCGGCGTTTCCCGGCTGCGTCGTCGAGGGCCGGGGTGGACGTTGCGTCGATCGTGACGCGCTCGCCGAGCGCGTCTTCGGCGATGCCGACGCTACCGCGCGCCTCGAAGCCGTCCTGCATCCGCGGGTGCGCGAGGCGGAGGACCGGTTCCTGCGCCGGGCCGCGGCCGCGGGGCGCCAGCTGGTGGTGCTCGACGTGCCGCTCATGTTCGAAACCGGCGGCGACCGGCGGTGCGATGCGGTCGCCGTGGTGACGGCGCCGGCGTTCGTGCAGGCGCACCGCGCGCTGCGCCGGCCCGGCATGACGCCCGAGCGGCTCGCGGCGATCCGCGCCCGTCAGATGCCCGATCACGAGAAGCGCCGGCGCGCGGACTTCGTGATCTTGTCCGGTCTCGACCGCTGGGTCAGCTTGCGCGCGGTCTGGCGCATCGTCACAATGCTGGCCGGCCGCAGGGGCCGCAAATGGCCGCCGCGTCCGCAGCCGCGAATCTACCCCAGGCGAAATACCCGGTGACAGCGATGCGCGAGATTGTCCTCGACACCGAAACCACGGGCCTCGAGCCGGCCGCGGGGCACCGCGTCGTCGAGATCGGCTGCGTCGAGCTGGTCAATCACGTGCCCACCGGCGGCACTTGGCAGACTTACCTCAACCCGGAACGGGACATGCCGACGGCGGCGTTCGAAATCCACGGCCTGACAACCGAATTCCTCGCGGCCCAGCCCCGGTTCGCCGAGATCGCCGACAAATTCCTCGAATTCGTCGGCGACGACAAGCTGGTCATCCATAACGCCGGCTTCGACCTTGCGTTCATCAACGCCGAGCTTGGGCGCATCGGGTCTCCGGAGATCCCGCCGGCGCGGGCGGTCGACACCCTGGGGCTCGCCCGGCGAAAGTATCCCGGCGCGCCGGCCAGCCTCGACGCGCTGTGCCGGCGGTTCGACATCGACACTTCGTCGCGCGCCCGCCACGGCGCGCTGCTCGACGCCAGGCTGCTCGCGCAGGTCTATCTCGAGCTCGTCGGCGGCCGCCAGCCCGGCCTCGGCCTCGCCACGGCGGCGGCCGATCCGTCGACCGCGGGCGATCAAGGCACGGTTGCGCGCCCGCCGCGGCCACACGCCCCGACCCGCGACGAAGCCGTGGCGCACGCCGCTTTCGTCGACTCGCTGACCGATCCGATCTGGCGGCAGTAATACGCAAAGTCACAATTGTTGTGACTTTGCTGCGTTCAATCGCCACGCAGGCCAAATATTGCATCGACCAAGACCTGGCCGCAAGGGCGGCGGCCCGCACTTGCGGGCTCCGAAATTCAAAACGACGCGATCAATTTGACGTTCGGCATAAGAGGCTCAGGCCTCGGCGGCCTCGGGCTCACCCGGCCCGGTTTCGCCGGCCTCGGGCTCGCCCGGCCCGGGCTCGGCGGCCTGCTTCTTCTGCTGCGTGCGGAACAGGGCGACGAAGTCCAACGGCGGCAGCATCATTTGCGGGAAGCCGCCGTCGCGGACGGTGTCGGCGATGATGCGGCGCGCGAAAGGATAGATCAGGCGCGGGCATTCGATCATCTGCACGGCGGCGAGCTCCTTGGCGCTGAAGCCCGCGAGCCGGAACACGCCGGCGTATTGCAGCTCCATCAGGAAAGCGATCTCGCCTTCCTTCTTCGCTTCGATCTGGAACTCGAGCACCACCTCGTATTCGTCGCCGCCGAGCTTGCGGCTCCTGACCTGGACCGAGAGGTCGCCGTGCGGCTCGGTGCCTTGTTCGAGGACGCTCGCCGGCGCGCGCGGGTTCTCGAACGACAGATCCTTGACGTACTGGGCGACGATCGAGATGTGCCGCCCGCCGTCGTCCTTGGCGGTTGCGGCGTCGACCTTGGGGGTTTCGCGGGGCGAGGGTTCGTCGGCCATCGTCAGCGCTCGTCGATGAACGGTGCGCGTGTGGCTATCATGGACCGCCGCCGTGAACAAGCCCGTTGCGCGCGCGCGGCTCGAACGCCACGCACGCGCCGTTGCGCAGGGAGACGCCGAGCAGCGCGAGAATCACCGGCGAGTCTCCGTATCTTCGGGCGCCGCGCCATCGTCGAGCCTTGTGTACTCGCCGTCGATGACCTCGCCGCCATTGCCGCGCGGCGCGGCGCCGGTCGCCGAGGCGTGGAAATGGCCGCGCACGACCAGGCGTTTGACGGCCCACGCCTGCAGCATTCGCCGCACCGCGGGGATCAGCAACAGCGCGCCCGCGAGGTCGGTGACGAAGCCCGGCGTGAGCAGAAACGCGCCGGCGATGAGGAGGCAGACCCCGTCGAGCAGCTCCTGCATCGGAAGCTCGCCGCGGTCGAGCGTCGCCCGCGCGCGCGACAACGTCGCCAACCCCTGTTGGCGCAGAAGCGCGGCGCCGACGAGCGCCGTCGCCACGATCAGCACCAGCGTCGACCCCAGGCCGATGCGGCCGCCGATCTCGATGAAGACCGCGATTTCAATGATCGGGACGCCGACCAGCGCGAGGAAAATTGCCAGACCCATGCTTGCGTAGTTCCATCCATCAGACTATGTAGAACCCGAGGCCCGCGCCGCAGGACGATCATGGAGTGTCGATCCGCGGGCGGCCCGCCTTTGCGCGCTCGCTAAGAGCCCCAATCGCCGGCGCGGGCCAGCGTGAAGTCCGCCCCTGCGGACGCCACCACCCACAGCAGGACCATGAGCGAAGGGTTCCAGTTACTCGATATCATATTCTTCGCGATGGTCGCAGGGTTTATCCTGCTGCGCCTGCGCAACGTGCTCGGCAGGCGCACGGGGCACCAGCAGCGGCCGGCCAATCCGCCGGCGCGGTCACAGGCCGAGGAG
Organism: Pseudomonadota bacterium; assembly: GCA_022572945.1. GTDB lineage: Bacteria > Pseudomonadota > Alphaproteobacteria > JAAXGF01 > JAAXGF01 > JACZUY01. The sequence continues at coordinate 5,065 of JACZUY010000027.1, read as the reverse complement.
ACGACCGACAACGTCATTCCCCTGCCCGAGCCCGAGCCGGCGCTCGAGGAGGGTGGCGACGACTTCGCTGACGTCGACGATTCGACGCTCGCCGCGGGGCTTGCCCAGATCAAGCTGGCCGACCCGGGCTTCACGCGCGAGGCGTTCCTCGACGGTGCGCACCAGGCCTTCGAGTACATCATCAAGGCTTACGCCGCCGGAGACGCGGACGAGCTGCGCTCGCTGCTCGACGACGATGTCTACCGGCCGTTCGCCGGGGCCATCCGCGAGCGGGCCGACGCCGGCCACGCGCTCGAAAGCACCCTGGTGTCGATCGACGAGAGCGAGCTCCTCGAGGCGGGGATGAATGGGCGCACCGCGTTCGTGACCGTGCGCTTCGTGTCCCAGCAGATCAACGTGACGCGGGACACCGACGACGCCATCGTCGAGGGTGATCCCTCGGTCGCCGTCGCGGTGACCGACATCTGGACGTTCGAGCGCGACACCGGCTCGCGCGACCCCAACTGGAAACTGGCGGCCACGCGAAGCCCCAATTGATGTCCCGACTCGCGCCAGCGGTTCTGGTCGTCGGCTTTATCCTTCTCGCTTCCTGCGTTGCCCGCGTGCCCGAGCCGGCGCGGCTCGATCTCAGTCCGCGCGGCTTCGCCGATCTTCAGGGCTGGGGCGACGACGCCCACGACGAGGCGCTGGCCGCGTTGCGGCGCTCGTGCGTGGTGTTCGAGGCGCTCGCCGATGAAGAGCCCGTCGGGCCCGGCGCGCTCGCCGGCACGGCGGCCGACTGGCGCGCGCCCTGCGCGGCGGCGGCGGGCGCCGAAGGCAAGGAGGCTGCGCGCGTCTTCTTCGAGCGCTGGTTCACGCCGTACCTGGCGAGCGACAGGGGCGACCCGGAAGGCCTGTTCACCGGCTATTACGAGCCTTTGCTTTCCGGCGCGCGCACGCGGGGCGGGCGCTATGTGGCGCCGATCCACGGCGCGCCCGCCAGCTTGGTCGGGGTCGACCTCGGGCTGTTCGACCCGGAACTGCGCGGCCGCCGGCTCTTTGGCCGGGTCGAAGACGGCGAGCTGAGGCGGTTGCCGTCGCGCGCCGAGATCGATTCGGGCGCGCTCGGCGACGAAGCGCCGGTCCTCGCCTGGGTCGACGACGCGGTCGAGGCGTTCTTCCTTCACGTCCAGGGCTCGGGCCGCATCGGCTTCGAGGACGGCGCGATCTTGCGCGTCGGATATGCCGCCAGCAACGGCCACGCTTACGTCAGCATCGGCCGCGCGCTCGTCGAGCGCGGCGCGCTCGCGGCCGACGCGGTGTCGCTGCAATCGATTCGCGCGTGGCTCGCGGCGCACCCGAAAGAGACGGCATCGGTGCTGGCGCTCAACCCGTCGTATGTGTTCTTCCGCGTGCTCGAGGGCGACGGCCCGGTCGGCGCCCAGGAGGTGGCGCTGACGCCCGGACGCAGCCTCGCCGTCGATCTCCGTTTCCTGCCGCTCGGCGTGCCCATGTGGCTCGATATCACCGTGCCGTCGGTGAACAGCGGCGCGCCCGATCGAGCGTTGCGCCGCCTGGTCGTCGCCCAGGACACCGGCGGCGCGATCAGGGGGCCGGTCCGGGGCGATCTGTTCTGGGGCTTCGGCGCGGACGCCGAATCGATCGCCGGACGCATGAAGCACACCGGGCGCTACTACCTTCTGCTTCCCCGCGGCGTGGTCGAGCGCCGCGTCGCCGCCGCGGGCGGCTAACCCGCGCTTGCCTTTGGTCCGTCGCTCACCCATTCTCTGGCGCGCCGGTCTTCGGAATGCGGATTGCTTATGGCGATTACCGATAAGAGCGCCCCACGGGTGGCGCTGTTCGTCACCTGCCTGGTCGACCTGTTTCGCCCCAACGTCGGCTTCGCCGCGGTCAAGCTCTTGGAGGACGCGGGCTGCCGCGTCGAGGTCCCGCGCGCGCAGACCTGCTGCGGCCAGCCGGCGTACAACGCGGGCGACCGCGCGACCGCGCGGCGGATCGCGGCGCAGGTAATCGCGGCGTTCGAGGGCTACGACTACGTGGTCGCCCCGTCGGGCTCGTGCGCCGGCATGCTCAAGCGCCATTTTCCCGGGCTGTTCGCCGACGATGCGGCGATGAAAGCGAGCGCGGACGATCTCGCGGCGCGCTGCCACGAGCTGGTCTCGTTCCTCCACGACGTGCTCGGGGTGACCGCGGTCGCGGCGCGCTACGACGGCGTCGTCGCCTACCACGATGGCTGCTCGGGCCTGCGCGAGATGGGCGTCAAGCGCCAGCCGCGCGCGCTGCTGGAAAGCGTCGCGGGGCTCTCGCTCGCCGAGCTCGAGGGGGCCGAGACCTGCTGCGGGTTCGGCGGCACCTTCTGCGTCAAGTACCCGGACATCTCGGTGCGCATGGTCTCGGACAAGACCGCCGAGGTCGCGGCCAGCGGGGCCGATACGCTGCTCGCGGGCGACCTCGGCTGCCTGATGAACATCGCCGGGCGGCTGAGCCGCGAAGGCCGGCCGGTGCGCGCGCGCCACGTCGCCGAGGTGCTCGCCGGCATGGCCGGCGGCCCGGCGATCGGCGAAGGCGACGAACGATGACGATGGCGGTCACCAGCCCGCGCTTCAGGGAGAACGCCCGGCGCGCGCTCGCCGACGCGCCGCTGCAGCAGGCGCTGGCGAAGATGAAGGCGGGGTTCGTCGACAAGCGCCTGCGCGCCGTCGAGCGCCTGCCCGAGTTCGACGCGCTGCGCGATCTGTCGCGCGACATCAAGGACCACGTGCTGGTCAATCTCGACCACTACCTCGAACGGTTCGAGGCGCGCGTCGTCGAGTGCGGCGGCGAGGTCCACTGGTGCGCCGACGCGGCCGAGGCGCGCGATGTGATCCTCGCGCTGTGCCGGTCGGTGGACGCCAGGAGCGTCACCAAGAGCAAGTCGATGATCGCCGAGGAGATCGGCATCAACGATCATTTGGAGGCGCACGGAATCGAGCCGGTCGAGACCGATCTCGGCGAGTACATCATCCAGCTCGCGAAGGAGCCGCCGAGCCACATCATCGCGCCCGCGGTGCACAAGACCCGGGACCAGATCGCCGACCTGTTCCACGCCAGCCACGCGGCCTACGGCATAACCGAGCGCCGCGACGACCCGCGCGCGCTGCTCGACGACGCGCGCCAGGTGCTGCGCCGCAAGTATCTCGCCGCCGACGTCGGCCTCACCGGCGCCAACTTCCTGATCGCCGAGACCGGCTCTTCGGTGACGGTGACCAACGAGGGCAACGCCGAGCTCACCCAGATCCTGCCGAAGATGCACATCGTGCTCGCCAGCCTCGAGAAGGTGGTGCCGACGCTCGAGGACGCGATGACGATTCTGCGCGTGCTCGCGCGCTCGGCCACCGGCCAGGAGTTCTCGAGCTACACCACCTTCGCCACCGGGCCCAGGCGCGCCGACGACGCCGACGGCCCCGAGGCGTTCCACGTCGTGCTCCTCGACAACGGCCGCTCGGGCATGCTCGGCACCGAGTTCCAGGATATGCTGCGCTGCATTCGCTGCGGCGCCTGCCTCAACCACTGCCCGATCTACGCCTCGGTCGGCGGCCACGCCTACGGCTGGGTCTATCCCGGGCCGATGGGCGCGGTGCTGACGCCCAAGCTCATCGGCATCGACCTCGCCGGGCACTTGCCCAACGCCTCGACCTTCTGCGGCATGTGCGAGAGCGTCTGCCCGATGCACATTCCGTTGCCGAAGATGATGCGCCACTGGCGCGAGCGCGAGTTCGCGCAAAAGCTCTCGCCGCCGCGCCACCGCGCCGGGATCGCGCTGTGGGCGTGGTTCGCCGAGCGCCCGGCGCTCTATCGCTTCGCGGCGCGCCTCGGCGTCGGCGTTCTCGGGCTCATCGCCGGGCGGCGGGGACGGCTCAAGTCGTTGCCGGGCGCGGGCGGCTGGACGGTTGGGCGCGATTTTCCGGCGCCCGAAGGCCGCACGTTCCTCGACCTGTGGGCCCGGCGGGACGGAGGCGGGCGATGAGCGGCGACGCGCGGGCGCGGATTCTCGCGACCATCCGCGACTCGCTCGGCGCGGATGCGCCGGGGCGCGACGAAAGCGCGGTCGAGGCCCGGCTCGCCGCGCACGAACCGAACCTCATCCCGGCGCGGGCGCGGATCGATCCGGGCGCGCAGGTCGACCTGTTCGTCGAGATGGCCGAGGAGGTCTCGACCACCGTGGCGCGCGTCGCCGGCGCGGACGAGGTACCCGGCGCGGTCGCCGACTATCTCGCCACGCACAACCTGCCCGCGGTCGCGAAGCTCGCCCCCGACCCCGGGCTCGACGACATCCCGTGGGCGGAGAGGCCGACGCTCACGCTCAGCAGGGGCAAGGCCGTGGACGAGGACGCGGTGACGATTACCGGCGCCTTCGCCGGCATCGCCGAGACCGGCACGCTGATGCTGCTCTCGGGGCCCGACCACCCGACCACGCTCAACATCCTGCCCGAGACGCATATCGTCGTGCTGCGCCGCGAGCACATCGTCGGCGCCTACGAGGAGGGCTGGGCGCGGCTGCGCGCCGAAGGCCGCGGCATGCCGCGCACCGTGGGCTTCGTCACCGGCCCGTCGCGCTCGGCCGACATCGAGCAGACGATTCTGATCGGCGCGCACGGGCCCCGGCGGCTGCACATCGTGCTCATCGACGGCGATGGCGAGGAAACCGAAGCCTGACGGCGGCGACGCCGGGCTGTGGCAGGCGGTGACCCAGGGCGTCACGCCGCTGCGCAAACGCGTAGCCCCCGCGACGCGACCGCCTCCACCGCAACCCGAGCCCCCGCCGAAGGCGAAGACAACCCCCGGGCGCGCCCGCCCCGCCGCGGCGAAGCCACCGCCCGGGCCACCGAGGCCGCCCGAGCTGCCGCCGCTGGTTCCCGGCCAGGCGGCGGGTGTGGACAAGCGCACCGCCCAGCGCCTCAAGCGCGGGCGGCTCGCGATCGAGGCCACGCTCGACCTCCACAAGCACACCCAGGCGCAGGCGCGCGCCGCGCTCGATGCGTTCCTCGCGCTCGCCCACGACCGCGGCGCGCGCCGCGTGCTGGTG
>JACZUY010000193.1 GCA_022572945.1 Pseudomonadota bacterium | reverse complement strand
GATTTTCATGACGCGGCGGCCGCCCGCGGGCGGCGCGCGACGATCTGGACCGCCGTCATGGTCATCACCTGCTCGTCGTTCTGGTTGAAGACATCATACCTGAAGCGGCACACGCCGCGGTCGGGCTTGGACGCCGATGGCCGCGCGTCGACGATCTCGACCACGGTGCGCAGCGTGTCGCCGGGGCGCACGGGCTTGAGCCAGCGCACCTCGTCGATCCCCGGCGAGCCCAAGCTGCAGGCGCTGAGGACGCCGGTATCCCACGCCAGGCGGAACGCCATCGCCATGGTGTGGAAGCCGCTGGCGATGATCCCGCCGTAGGGCGAGCGCTTCGCCGCCTCGACGTCGATGTGGAACGGCTGCGGATCGAAGCGCAGCGCGAAGTCGATGATCTCGGCCTCCGACACCGTCCGGCCGCGCGATTCGAAGCGGTCGCCCGGTTTGAAGTCCTCGAGGTAGAGATCGGTCATGCGCGCGCCTCCCGCGGCGGCAAACCTAAAGCGCGCCGCCGGCGACGGCAAGCCGCGATCGATTGATCGGAAAGGCCTATCCGGCGCGGGCTTCGACCGCCGCGACGATGTCGTCGACGACCTGGCGCACGAGCGCCGCGTCCTCGCCCTCGGCCATGACGCGGACCACCGGCTCGGTGCCGGAAGCGCGCACCAGCACGCGCCCGGCATCCCCGAGCCGGCTCTCGCCCCCGGCGATCGCGCATCTGACCTCGGCCGCCTCAAGCGGCGAGGCGCCGTTGAAGCGCACGCTCCTCAGGGTCTGCGGCAGGGGTTCGAAGAGCCGCGCGCTTTCGCTCACCGGACGGTCCGATTCGGCCAGCACCGCGAGGCATTGCAGGGCCGCGATCAGGCCGTCGCCGGTGGTCGTGAAGTCGCTGAGGATGATGTGGCCCGACTGCTCGCCGCCGAGGTTGACGCCGAGCCGGCGCATGTGCTCGACGACGTAGCGGTCGCCCACCGGCGCGCGCGTGAACGCCAGCCCGGCGCCGGCGAGGAAACGCTCGAGCCCGAGGTTCGACATCACCGTGCCGACCACGCCGCCGCCCTTGAGCCGGCCCGCCCGGTGCCACGACGTCGCCACCAGGGCGAGAAGCTGGTCGCCGTCGATCAGCGCGCCGGTCTCGTCGGCGACCACCACCCGGTCGGCGTCGCCGTCGAGCGCGATGCCGAGGTCGGCCTCGTGCGCCACCACCTGCTCGCGCATGGTGTCGGTCGCGGTCGAGCCGCAGCCCTTGTTGATGTTGAAGCCGTCGGGCGCGACGCCGACCGGCACGACCTCGGCGCCGAGCTCCCACAGCACCGTCGGCGCGACGCGGTACGCCGCCCCGTTGGCGCAGTCGACGACGATCTTGCGGCCTTCGAGGCTGAGCTGCTTCGGGTACGTCGCTTTGACGAACTCGATGTAGCGCCCCTGCGCGTCGTCGAGCCGGAGCGCGCGGCCGAGCCGGTCGGGCGGCGCCAGATCGGCGCCCGTATCGGTGTCCATGCGCGACTCGATTTCCGCTTCGATCTCGTCCGAGAGCTTGTAGCCGTCGGGGCCGAACAGCTTGATGCCGTTGTCCTGATAGGGGTTGTGCGAGGCCGAGATCATCACCCCCAAGTCGGCGCGCAAACTGCGCGTGAGCATGGCGACGGCGGGCGTCGGCAACGGCCCGACGAGGACCACGTCGAGCCCCATCGAGATGAAGCCGGCGGTCAGCGCCGGCTCGATCATGTAGCCCGAAAGCCGCGTGTCCTTGCCAATCACCACCCGGTGGCGATGCACGCCGCGGGTGAAGTGGCGGCCCGCCGCGAGGCCGACGCGGAGCGCGGTCTCCGCCGTCATCGGCTCGCGGTTCGCGGTGCCGCGGATGCCGTCGGTGCCGAAGTATTTGCGGGTCATGGCCGGGCCGCCAGCCTCCCGATACGGATTCGACGCGAAGTATAGCGGTTCAGGGCGCGAATATAAGCCCCGTCACACCGTGCGCCGCCGTCACCGTCAATGCATCATCAACACCGGCATGTCGCCGTGCGCGATCACGTGCCGGGTGACCCCGCCCATGACCAGTTCGCGCCGCAGGCGTTGGCCGTAGCCACCCATCAGCATCACGTCGGCGCCCGCCGCCTGGGCCTCGGCGAGAAGGCCCTGGCCGACCTCGGTCGAGCGGGCCCTGAACACGCGGACCTCGGCGTCGACATCGTGCGACCCGAGGTATTCGGCGAGCTCCTCGGCGGTGAGCTTCGAATCGCCGCCTCCGGGCGGCGCGCAGAGCACCGTCACCGTGTCCGCCGCGGCGAGGATCGGCATCGCCGCGGTGATCGCCCGCGCGATTTCGCGGCTCGGCTTCCAGGCGAGGGCGACGCTGGCCCCGATCGCGGTCACCGGCTTCGGCGGCGCGATCAACACCAGCCGGCCGCTATCGAACAACGCCGCCTCGAGGGTGCGCACGCCGGCGCCGTCGGCGTCGGGCCGCGGGACGACGATCAGGTCGGCAAGCAGGCCCCGCGTGGCGACGACAGCGGCTTGCGTTCCCGTCTCCTCGCGCCACGAGGCGCACACCGAACCCTTCGGCGCGGGTCCGTCGTCGACGATGGGAATGCCCTTTTCCCGGCAATAGTCATCGAACAGGCTCCGCACCCGCGCGTCCTCCTCGGTCGCGCCGGCGGCGGCCGAATCCAGGATCATCTGCTTCATGGCGCCGGTCACGGGAATGCCGAAGGGAAGCATGTCCTCGGGCCTGGGCCGGGCATGGACGACGAGGACGCGGGCGCCGAAACGCCGGGCCACCGCCACCGCGTGGTCGAGCACGGCTTCGCCCTTGCCGTCGCCGCGGACGGGCGCGAGGATGGTGCGAATGGTCATGGGTTGCTTTTGTCCATGGGTTCTGGCGCTGGGTGTTTACGGGTGATACCCGGCCCTTTACGCCCCTCGGTCCACCCGCCGCGCAAAGTATAGCGGCTCGGCGTGGGAAAATAACGTATATCAGCCCCCGCCGGCGATCGCCTGCCACACCGCGAGCGCCTGGGCGGTTTCGGCGACGTCGTGGACGCGGATGATCTGGACGCCCTGGCCGAGCGCCGCGAGCCCCGCGGCGAGGCTGCCGGGGAGGCGCTCCTTGGGCGCATCGACGCCGGCGAGGCGGCCGATGAAGCCCTTGCGCGAGACGCCGATGAGCAGCGCGCAGCCGAGCCCGTGATAGAGGCTCAGGTTCTGCAGGATCTCGATGTTGTGTCCGGTCGGCGTCTTGCCGAAGCCGATGCCGGGATCGACGACGATGCGCGCGCGGTCGATTCCGGCCGCCTCGCACGCCTCGACGCGGGCCTCGAGATAGTCGTAGACGTCGAGCGGGGCAAAGTCGTAGGCCGGGCTCTCCTGCATCGTCCCGGGATCGCCCAGGCAGTGCATGAGCACGATTGGCGCGCCCGACGCAGCGACCACGCCGAGGCTTTCCGCGTCGAACGCGAGCGCGCTCACGTCGTTGACGATCCTCGCGCCGGCCTCGAGCGCGGCGCGCATGACGACGGCGCGGCGGGTGTCGATCGACACGGTGAACCCTTGCGCCGCGAGCGCCTCGACGACCGGCAACGCGCGCGCGAGCTCCTCCTCCGCGGTGATCGCGTCCGAGCCCGGCCGGGTCGAATCGCCGCCGACGTCGAGGATCGCCGCGCCGGCGTCCGCGAGCGCACGGCCGTGGGCGATCGCCGCGTCGGCGTCGGCGAAGTCACCGCCGTCGGAAAAGCTGTCGGTGACGCCAGCCTGGAGTTCGGGTGCTGCGAAGAATCCGTTCGTGGAGTACGAGAAATCCCGATCGACGTCGGTCCAGCGCCCGCCGACCGTCAGCAGCCAGTCATCGTTGAGCGGGAATTCCATCTGGCCGAAGAGCGCGAGTGTATCGGTCTCGAGAGTCGAGAAGTCCCGTCGGCCGCCCGAATTGAACGAAGGCTGCCCTTTCAGCTCGTCGGTGGAAAAGTAGAACCCTGCGAGCCACCGCGTGCCCGTTTCATTGTTGCTCGCGATGCGGATCTCCTGCGAGAACTGCCTGACGTCGGAGAGACGGAGGTTGTCGATCGCCGTGGTCGGGCCGGCGTCCTCGTCGACGTCGTCGCTGCGTTCGAAGTCGTCCCAGCCGGTCACCGACGTCAGTGTATAGTCGCCGCGGTCCCAGTTGACCTCAGCCATGAGTCCCACGGAACAGTACCGGTGCGAGCCGATGGCGTTCAGGTTATTCGTGTACGGATCGCCATCTGTGTCATTGTAAGTTGCACCGCTCCCGAACGGGTCAGCAGCCAGGCAGTTGATCGTCATCGACCCGGCCACGGGGGCGGGCACG
>JACZUY010000192.1 GCA_022572945.1 Pseudomonadota bacterium | reverse complement strand
TCATCTCACCGAGAAACCGCCCGTGGACGGCACCAGGGCTGCCCTTGGGAAAGCCGACGCTGAAGGAGTCGCGTTTCCCCATGCGCGAGACCGCGACGGGAAGCCCCTCGGGAGCGCCGTCGGTGATTAAGAGGGCAACGTCGGCTTGGGGATGGATGGCGGTGCGGACCACCCGGACTCCCTCCCGTGGTCCGGTCTGTATGTAGACTTGATCGCACCCTTCGGCGACGTGACGGGCGGTCAGCCAATAGCCTTCGGAAGATACGGAAAAAGCCGACCCCGTCGACGATCCCCTGAGACCGATCTCCTCGATGATCCCTTCTCGCGGAATTGGGAAGGCGGAACGCGTTCCGGGACGCTTTGTTTGCGCCCCCCCCTGGAGCCAGGCCTGGGTTTCCGCATCCCATATTTTTGGCTCGAAGAGTTCAGGATTCGGCCGCCGGGGGGAATAGTTTTCAGGAACCGACTCGTCGCCACCTAAAATCTTGCCGCCGATGGCGACGACGACGACGAGAAGCAGGGCAACCCAATCCAGCTTGCGCATGACGGCAGACGGCTTCGATCGTCAACCGGTCACGGCCGCAGAGTTGATCGCTGCGGCCCCGAGCTTGATCGAGACCAGGAGGATTGCGGGCCCCATTTCGGCATCGACGATTCGCTTTGGGAGATCCTTCAGTACGAGGTCCGTGACCCGAAAGGCGATCAATTGCAGGACCAGCGTGACCGGGCCCCAGATGAGCACTTCCCAGACGCTGATACTACTCGCCATACTGAAGGCCAAGGGCAGCGCCAGACCGACAATGGCGCCCGATAACGAAACCGCGGCCGCCGTATTCCCGTCCCGGATCAGCTTGATATCGTCATAAGGCGTGATCTTGATATAGACAAATACCGCCGCCACCAGCATCGCGACCGTCACCGACGTATGAAGCATCAACACTGGAAAACCAGCCAAAAAACTTTGAATTACAGGTTCCATGTCTAAAGCTCGATCGAAGCGGATTGGGTGCGGCGAGTCCTACCACGACCGATGGGGTGGGTCTTGGTAATCCTCATGAACGGCGTCGCTCGTGTCCCCCGGGGAGGCGCAAAATTGGTCCAATATAATAAGGGGACACAATACTTAATTGCGTCGAATTAAGTATTGTGTCCCCTTATTAAGCCGCGGGGCGCAGCCACACGGCGGTGTCGTGGAACACCGCGCCGCCGAGCGGCGGCCCGGGCTCGGCGCTGACCAGCGCGTTCACCCCCAGCCCTTCCTCGAACGCACCGTTGGGCCAGATGCTTTCGATCACCACGACGCCGCGCTGCAGGCCGGAAAACGCCTTGGCGTGAACGACGATGTCGGCGCGGCGATTGCCCACCCGGGTGCGGCCGCGGTCTTCGATACCGAGGCCGGCGAGATCGTCGGGATGGACGAGAATGGTGGGCCGGCCCTCGCGCCGCTTCGAGGTCGGGGTCTCGGTGAAGCTCGAGTTCAGGTAGTGGCGCGCCGGCGCGGTGACCAGGCGGAAGGGATGCTCGGCGTCGCTCTCGTCGATCGCCGCCATGTGGTCGGGAAGGCGCGGCATGCGGGCGTGGTCGCGGCCGATGCGCGACCAGTCGGGCGCGAAGTGGAACTTGCCGTCGGGCGTGGCGAAGCCGTCGAGGAAGTGCGCGGTCTCGAAATCGGGCTGGCAGTCGATCCAGTGCGTCTGCTCGAGCGCGTCGAAGCCCGGGCGGCCCGAGGCGCGCAGGGTTTCGTCGACGATCTCGCGCGCGGTCATGGTGAACCCCCGGTGCCGCGCGCCGAGCCGCTCGGCGAGCGCGCAGACGACCTCGTGGTTCGAGCGCGCCTCGGCGTAAGGCTCGATGATCTTGGGGCCGAGCACGATGTGCTGGTGCCCGCCGCCCTGGTAGATGTCGTCGTGCTCGAGGAACGTCGTCGCCGGCAGCACGATGTCGGCCATGCGCGCGGTATCGGTCATGAACTGCTCGTGGACGCAGACGAACAGGTCGTCGCGGGCGAAGCCGTCGCGCACCTTGGCCGATTCGGGCGCCACCACCGCCGGGTTGGTGTTCTGGATAAACAGCGCGGTCACCGGCGGGCCGTCGCCGAGGTCGCGCGGATCGCCGGTGAGGATCGGGCCGATGCGCGACTGGTCGAGCTTGCGCACGCTGCGGTCGAGCGCGTCCAAGCCCTCGATCAGCGTCTTGTCCCACTTGAAGATGCCGCGATTGGTGTAGAACGCGCCGCCGCCCTGGCGCCGCCACGCGCCGGTCACGGTCGGCAGGCAGCTCACCGCGTGGGTGTTCGCCGCGCCGTTGCGCGAACGCGCAAAGCCATAGCCGAGGCGGATGTAGCTGCGCTCGGCGGCGCCGTAGAGGCGCGCGAAGTCGACGATCTCCTGCTCGTCGAGGCCGGTTATCGCGGCCGCCCAGGCCGGGGTCCGGGTGGCGAGGTGGGCTTCGAGCCGGTCCGGGCAGTCGGCGTAGTCGGCCATGTATTCGCGGTCGGCGTAGCCCTCGGCGAACAGGACGTGCATCATCGCGCAGGCGAGCGCCCCGTCGGTGCCCGGCCGCGGCGCGACGTGCACGTCCGCCACCTCGGCGGTCGCGTTACGGTAAGGGTCGACCACGGCGAGCTTGGCGCCGCGCTGCTTGCGTGCGCGGGTGACGTGGGTCATGACGTTGACCTGCGTCGCCACCGCGTTGGTTCCCCAGCAGACGATGAGGTCGGACTCGGCCATCTCGCGCGGGTCGGGGCCGCGGAGGTCGCCGACGCCGGCGAGCCAGCCGGCGTCGACGAGCGTGGTGCAGATCGTGCTGTGCTGGCGCGAATAGCGCATCACGTGGCGCAGGCGCTCGATGCCGTCGCGCTGCACCAGGCCCATGGTGCCGGCGTAGAAGTAGGGCCACACCGTCTCCGCCCCGTAGCGCCCGGCGGCGGCGGCCAACGCCCCGGCCACCTCGTCGAGCGCCTGGTCCCACGAGATGCGCTCGAACCGGCCGCTTCCCTTGGCGCCCGTGCGGCGCAAGGGATGGCCGAGCCGGTCGGGGTGATGGACGCGCTCGGCATAGCGCGCCACCTTGGCGCAGATCACCCCGGCGGTGTAGCTGTTGTCCTTGGCCCCGCGTACGCGGCCGATGGTGCGCGCGTCGACGCGTTCGACCTCGAGCGCGCAGGTACTGGGGCAATCGTGCGGACAGACGGTATGAACGATGTCGGGCGGCACGCCGGCGGTGTCCTTCGCATCTTGTACCATCGGTCATCAAGAATGACCGCTGGTATTGTCGGGCGCCGATGGTATCGCGCGTCCGCCCGCGCGTCGAGCGCGCCACGCGGCCGGCACTTTCGCCTTTTTCTCCGCCCCCGCATGGGGCAAACTCCGATGTCGCGCCGGGAAATCGCACGAGCCGGGAAAAGGGTTTGACAGCAGCAGACATCTTCGAGGTGTGTTTCTGGGGGGTCCGCGGGGGAATCGCGTGTCCCGGACCCGACACCGTGCGGTACGGCGGCAACACCGCCTGCATCGCGGTCCGCTGCGGCGGCGACACGCTGATCTTCGACGCCGGCACCGGAATCCGCCCGCTCGGCGCGGCGCTCATCAAGCACGCTCCGGTGGCGGCCGACATCTTCTTCAGCCATACCGGCTTCGAACGCATCAGCGGCGTCCCGTTCTTCGCCGCGGCGTACAATCCGAAAAACACGTTCCGCTTCTGGGCCAATCAGTTGCCGGGCGGCAAGGGCGTACACGGCGCGTTGACCCGACTGATGGCCGATCCGGTGTTCCCGGTGCCGATCGAGATCATGGCCGCGACGCTCGAGTTCGTCGACTTCGGCGCCGGCGAAACGCTGCAACCGACGTCCGATATTCGCGTGCGTACGGCGCAACTCAACCGGTCGATCCCGGTCACCGGCTACCGGGTCGAGTGGCAGGGCAAGAGTCTCTGTTACGTCTCCGACCTGGTCGCCGGAAGCGACGGCACCGAGCCAGCGGTGCTGGCGCTGTTGGACAACGCCGATCTCGCCATCGTCAACCTGGCCCAGGACGCGAGCGACAGCGCCGACTGGCACGGCAATCTCGGGCTGTGCGACAAGGCGGCGGTCAAGACCTGCGTGATCTCGCACCACGACCCCGACCACGACGACGCGGCGCTCGACGCCATCGCCGCCGAGGCCGAGCGCCTGCGCCCCGGCACCGTCGTCGCCCGCGAGGGACTGACCATCACTCTCTAGAGCATTTTCAGCTTACCTTTACTAAGGTCAAAGGCAAGCAGCGTTCAATCGCCACGCAGGCTCTCGTCGCATACGCGACGGCCCGCGGTCGCGGGCTGGCGAATTCCGAACGATTCCACTCGT
>JACZUY010000191.1 GCA_022572945.1 Pseudomonadota bacterium | reverse complement strand
CCGCGCGAGCGGCACGGTGATGTTGCGGGCGCCCGCGAGCGCGGCCGAATCGAGCGCCGCGACGAGCCGCCGCGCGGCGTCGAACGAACGCTCCATGCGCGCCAGCAGAAAGGCGATGACCTCGTCGTTGACGCGAAGCTGGCGGTCGCCGAACAGCTTGCCCATCACCGCGGCGATCAAGGCGTCGTCGGGCGCGCCGATCGCCACCGCGGGCGCGGCCACGATCCGCGAACGCAGGTCGGGCAACGCGATCCCCCATTGCAACGGCGGCGCGGTCGCGGTCAGCAACAGATGACCGCCGCGCTCGGCGACGACGTTGTAGAGATGCACGAGCGCCTGTTCGCCGCTCGTCGCGTCGGCGCGTTCGACGACCGCGCACCGCGTGTCGGCGATCAGCTCGCCGGGCGTCTCGTGCGCGAGCCGGTCCGCGGCGAGCATGCGGGCGCCGCTGCGCGCGCGCCAGACGTGCGCGAGATGCGTCTTGCCACACCCCGGCGGACCATGGACGACGAGCGCGGGCGCCGGCCACGCCGGCCAGCGGTCGATCCACAGCACGGCGTCCCGGTTGCACGGCGCGACCAGGAAGTCATCGGCGCCGAGCGCCGCCCGATCGCCGAAGTCGAGAGCGAGCTGGCTCACGATGCGGCGTCTCCATCGTCTCCGGGTTGCTTCGCCGGGCCGAGGAACAGCGCGCTGGCCTGGTAGCGATCGGCCGCGAACCGCACCACAACGCCGATCACCGCGGTGACCGGAAGCGCCAGCAGAACGCCGACGAATCCGAACAGCGTCGCGCCGGCGAGCACGCCGAAGATGACCCACACCGGGTGCAGGCCGACGCGCTCGCCCACCAGCTTCGGCGTGAGCAGATTGCCCTCGGCCACCTGGCCGACGACGAACACGGCGACGACCAGCCCGACGCGGAGCGGCTCGTCGAACTGGAGCAAGGCGAGCGTGACGCCGACCACGAACCCGGCGATCGCGCCGACGTAGGGAATGAACGAAAGCAGCCCCGCCGAGAGGCCGACGATCAGCCCGAAGTCGAGCCCGACGAGCATCAGGCCGGCGGCGTAGAACGCGCCGAGGATGAGGCAGACGAGGCCCTGTCCGCGGACGAACGCGGCGAGGGTCTCGTCGATGAGCCGGCACTGGGTGCGAATCACCTCGGCCTGCGCGCGGGGCAGCAGCGAATCGAACCGGGCGACGATACGATCCCAGTCGCGCAACAGGTAGAAGGTGACGATCGGGGTGATGAACAGGAGCGCCAGCAGGTTGACGATCGCCAGCCCCGATTCCAAGAGCTCCCGCCCGAGCCCGAACACCCAGCCGACGATGCGCTCCGCGAACCCGGCGAGGGCCGCGCGCATGCCCTCGACCTGGTCATCGCCGAGCCGGGCGATCAGGGTTTCGGAAAGCGGCGCCAGGTACTCGCGGACGGTGCTCAGGTAGCCCGGCGCGCGCACAATCAAACCAAGCAATTGTTCGTAGACGAGCGGCGCCAGGAGCAGCACCGCGCCGACCGCGACGAGCATGAACATCGCGGTGATCACCACGGTCGCCAGGGTGCGCGAAAGACCCCGCCGTTCGAGCCAGTCGGCGATCGGGTCGAGCAGATACGCCACCGCCAGGCCGGCGACGAACGGAAAAAGCATCTCGCGCAGCGCAAAGACCGCGAGCCCGAAGACGAATAGTCCAGCGGCCCACGCGCCGATCTGCGCGCGCGCCGTCACTCCGGCGTCTCCACGCGGGAAGCGCGGCGCGTCCACTCGACCAGGTAGGTCGCGCCCGAGGCGAGCGTCGTCGCGGCGACGGCATAGATCAGCACCTGCACCAACCCGTCGGTGACCAAATCGAGGCCGAGGTCGCCCAGCACGACGGTGGCAAGCACGATCTGGGCGACCGTGTTCACCTTGCTGATCATCAGCGGCTGAATGGTGAACGATCGCGCCAGCAGCCACAGCAGGAGCACCCCGCCGATGATGAGAATGTCACGGAACACGACCAGAATGACGAGCCAGAGGGCAAGGTGATCGAGGACGCCAAGCGTGATGTAAACGCTCACCAGGAGCGCCTTGTCGGCGAGCGGATCGAGGTAGCCTCCGAGCATCGTCTCGCGGTCGAAACGCTTGGCGATGAACCCGTCGACGGCGTCCGAGACGCTGGCCGCGAGGAACAGCCAGAAGGCAACGGTCATCTCGCCGGTCAGCATCAGCCAGACCGTGACCGGAGCGGCGAACAGCCGCGCCAGGCTGATCATGTTGGGGAGGTTCACTCGCCCGCCCGCGCGCCCGGCGGCCCGTCGCCGGGGGCTTCGCCGCGGCGATGGAGAATCCACAGGTCGGCCTCGCGGGCGAGCGCCAGGCCGTGCCGCGCCAGCGCCCCGGCGAGCTGCCGCGGATCGCCCAGATAGTGAAGCACGACACGGGCGAAACGCGGCGACAGCGCGGTGATTTCGAGCTCGCGCACGAGGGCGAGTCGGCCGAGCTGGTTTTTGATCTCGATCCAGTCGGCGAGGCCGCTCAGGGGGATGTCGACCGCCAGGCTGTCCGCCTGGTCGAATCGCAGCAGATTGGCCTCCTTCCACTCGTTTTCGAGTTGCGCGCGGGTCGCCGCGGCGGCGACCGCGAGCACCGTCTCGAGCGTATCCGACGCCATTCCGCTGTAGGTTCCGCCGCCCAGCCGCACGCCTTCGCCCCGGTAGCGGCTCACCGTGACGCTCACCTTGGGCGCGTTGAGTGGCGGCTCGCTGTCGGCCACAGCCACGATGACCACCGCCTCGCCGGCGCCGTACCGCTCGGCCAATCGGTCGAGCCGCTCGCGATCGCCGGCGCGCGCCTGATCGGCGTCGACGATCTCGAGGTCCGCGAGCTCGGCGATCGGAACGATCACCGGCACCAGGCTGTCGCTCGGCGGCAGGTTGGCCCACGCCTGGCGCCAGGCGTTGCCGTCCTCCCATAGCATCAACGCGTTCCCGCGCTGGTAGACGGGAACCGCCACCAACGGCTGGCTCGCCGACTCGGCATAGGGAATACCGTTGCCGCGGAGCAGCCGGCCGACCGCGCCGGGCTTGAAGTGAAAGGTGAGCGAGGCGATGTAGCGATTGGGGCCGACTCGCTCGTCGGCGACCTCGAAACCCTGCACAAGCTCGGTGATCACGCCGTCCGGCACCGTCGGCAGCCGGCCGTAGTCCGCCGGCGGGACGAGGCGCTCGACCAGCCGCCGGAACGCCCGTCGCTGGCCCTCGGCAAGGGCCCGCCCGCGCGCCTCGGCGGCATCGACCGCGGTGACGTCGACGCCGACATGGGTGATGCTGAAAGCCGGGTTCCCGGCAACCGGCTCCGCCCCGACCGGCGGCGCGAACAACCCGCACCCCGCGATCAACAACAGGGCCATCAGGCCACGGGCCAGCGCCATTGCAAACCGTTCCCGATGCAGTATGTTCGGCTCGAACGCGCGCATACTATATCGGACTAGCCCGGCAAGAGCGAGGGGGCCCATTCCCGCCACAACCTACAAGGACGCGGGCGTCGACGTCGCCGCCGGGGCGGCGCTGGTCGATGCGATCGCGCCGCTCGCCCGGTCGACCGCGCGCGCCGGGGCGGACGCCGAGATCGGCGGCTACGGGGGCCTGTTCGACCTCGCCGCCGCCGGATACAAGGATCCGCTCCTGGTCTCGGGCAGCGACGGCGTCGGCACCAAGCTCAAGATCGCGTTCGCCACCGGGCGACACGACACCGTCGGCATCGACCTCGTCGCCATGTGCGTCAACGACATCGCGACCCGCGGCGCCGAGCCCTTGTTCTTTCTCGACTATTTCGCCACCGGCAAGCTCGAGGCCGAGGCCGCGCGCGACGTGATCGCGGGCGTCGCCGCGGGCTGCCGCCAGGCCGGCTGCGCGTTGATCGGCGGCGAGACCGCCGAGATGCCGGGGATATACGCGCCGGGCGAATATGACCTCGCCGGCTTCGCGGTCGGCGCGGTCGAGCGCGACAGGCTGCTGACCGGGGAAAGCGTGGCGCCCGGCGATATCGTCCTCGGGCTGGCGTCGAGCGGCCTTCATTCGAACGGTTTCTCCCTGGTGCGGCGGGTCGTCGAGCGCGCCGGGCTGGGCTATGACGACGAAGCGCCCTTCGCCCCGGGGACCACGCTCGGCGAGGCCCTGCTGGAGCCGACCCGCATCTACGCCAGGGGTTGCGTCGCCGCGGCGGCGCGGGGCGCGGTCAAGGCGCTGGCCCACATCACCGGCGGCGGATTGGTGGAGAACCTACCCCGCGCCTTCCCCGCCGGCGTCGCGGCCGAGGTCGACGCATCCGCCTGGCCCTTGCCCGCGGTGTTCGGCTGGGTCGCCGACGCCGGCGGCGTTGAAGCGGACGAGATG
>JACZUY010000190.1 GCA_022572945.1 Pseudomonadota bacterium | reverse complement strand
GCGCGCGCTTGTCGGCGAGCTCGGCGAGCGTGGGCGCGACGCGGTCGATGCGCGTGGCGTCGGCGACCGCGCCCTCGCGCATGGGCACGTTGAGGTCGACGCGGACCAGCACGCGCTTGCCGCCGACGTCGAGGCCGTCGAGCGTGCGGAACGCGGTCATCGGGCGGCGGCGGTCGTGATCGTCAGAGCTTGCCCAACAGCGCGGCGACGTCGGACATGCGGTTGGAGAATCCCCACTCGTTGTCGTACCACGCGAGCACGCGGCACAGCGTGCCGTCGATCACCGCGGTCTGCGTCAGGTCGAAGATCGCGCTGTTGGGGTCGTGGTTGAAGTCGGTCGAGACCAGTGGCCCGTCGCTGGTGGCGAGCACGCCCTCAAGCTGGTTGCCCGCGGCCTCGGCCATCGCCGCGTTGATCTCCTCGACGGTCGTCGGGCGCTTGGCGATGAAGGTGAGGTCGATCATCGACACGTTGGGCGTCGGCACGCGCACGGCGACGCCGTCGAGCCTGCCGTCGAGCTCGGGCAGCACCAGCCCCACCGCGCGCGCCGCGCCGGTCGAGGTCGGGATCATCGACATCGCCGCGGCGCGGGCGCGGCGCAAATCGGTGTGCAGCGTATCGAGCACCGGCTGGTCGCCGGTGTAGGCGTGGATGGTGGTCATGTAGCCCTTCTCGATGCCGATCGCGTCGTGCGCCACCTTGGCCACCGGCGCCAGGCAGTTGGTGGTGCACGAGGCGTTGGAGACGACGCTGTGCGCCCGGGTCAGCCGGTCGTGGTTGACGCCATAGACGACGGTGAGATCGGCGTCGCCCGCGGGGGCCGAGATCAGCACCTTGCGCGCGCCGGCGTCGAGGTGCTTGGCGGCGAGCTCGCGCTTGCCGAACAAGCCGGTGCACTCGAGCGCCACGTCGACCTCGAGTTCGGCCCAGGGGAGCTTCGCCGGGTCGCGCTCGGCGCACACCTTGATCGGGCCGCGGCCGATGTCGATCGTTCCCTCGCCGACCTCGATCGTGCCGGCGAAGCGCCCGTGCACCGAATCGTACTTGAGAAGATGCGCGTTGGTGGCGACCGGACCGAGGTCGTTGAGCGCCACCACCTCGACGTCCGCGCGCCCCGATTCGTGGATCGCGCGCAGAATGTTGCGGCCGATGCGGCCGAAGCCGTTGATCGCCAGACGAACCGTCATTGCGTCCTCCCGTCGATGAGCGCCCGAGCCCGCGTTCGCGCGCCTGTCCTAGTCGCCCGGCGCATGACGGTCAACCGCGATATTGTCGCGGTGAGGCATTCGGCTTACGCCGCTAATGTCCCCTCATGGCCGCCGACGGACAGCCGCTCGACGTCAGACCTTGAAATTATTGAAGAAATGATGAATGGAATGCGAAATGGACCCGCTGCCTGCTTGTCAGGCGGTCGGGCTGGATGCGTCGTTAGGCAGCGGACTATATGGGCATAGATTTTCCCGAACCCATTTCTTCACCACATAATCCAAAAACTCGTTCGAAGGAGTAGAGCCACAAATTGGAGATAGTTCCATTCCCACGCTTGTGAAAAGTGCCTGTCCCAGTTCGAACTCGTTTTCCTTTTCTTTGGGAAACTCAAGGCTAATCGGAGTGCCAAAGTATTCCACGACGATAGTTTTCGGTAACATTTTCCGAGCGAATCCGGGCATGGTTTCAAACGTAATTAAACCGATATCATCAAGATGATTTAGTGCATTAAAATTAATTTCATGGCTTTGATAGATGTCATGGTCGTAATTGAAAATTAATACACTAATTTCGTCAATTTGCCATGCGAATGTACATAAATTAGTAAACAGAGCAGCATCTGACTTGTCCAGACTCGAAACGAAGTTGACGGTTCGTTTCGAATATGTCCCGTGTTGTGTAGCTTCACCAGCCAGGAGTTTTGCCCACAAGCCTTGCATTTCGGTGTCGGATACGATGCGACACTTCTCGAAAAAATATGTGATCCAATCCTCGTCTAAATCTTCGGGTTTGGAGTTATCGCCAAGCTGCTGTGCGGCTTGCATTGTAATGCTTTCAATGTTTTCTTGCTTCTTGCCTTGTTCCGTGACGAATCGCTCAAGCGCGCGCTTCTCGATTTCCGAGATTTCGATTTGCGAAAGTGCCCGAATTTTATTCGCTTCCGCTTTAGCGCGCGCGATTCGCTTAATCTGAGAGGGCTTAAAGATGCCGCCGACTGCATCCGAGACGCGTTCGATCAAAATAGTCGCCGGTTTTGACAAATCGCCGAGATTGATTAGGGACTTATCGTTAGCCATGGTTAATCGTCCTAGGACGACGTTCAACTGCCGATTTGGCCGGGATTCCCTAGTGACGTCCTCTTATAGGGTTGATGGTGACCCTAAATCGCTCGACGGGCAACCCATCCCGAATTCCATTTGGAACGTCGAGGAGCCTTATGTTTCAGCCAAGCTCCAGTCGGACATTCCGCCCGACGGCGCGGGCGGCCTTAAAGAGGGTGTCCAACTGGATTTTGGTGTTGCCGGGATCGAGAAGCCGGTCGAGTTGACTACGGCTTGTCTTCATCCGCCGCGCCATCTCGCTTTTGCTGATCTTACTGGCTTTCATGGCGTCCGTGATCTGCCGCGTCAGGTGCCGCTTGACCGCTCCGGCGGTAACTTCCTCGTAAATGCCTTCTTCTTTCAGAAAATCGTCGAAAGACGATCCGATACGTCCCTTCTGGACCATCATTCGATCTCCCTTTTGCGTTTCAGAGCGAGATTGCGATCCTTTGCCGGTGTCTTCCGGGTCTTCTTGACGAACCCGTGCAACAGAACCATCCGCCCAATCACGATGCAGAATATCACCCGTGCAATTCTGCCCTCGCTGATGTTGCTGCGGACTTCCCAAAGACCATCACCGAGAGAATCACATAGCGGTTTGCCCAGGGGCCAGCCATATTCCACGTCGGCAATGTCGCCCCCGACGATTTTGCAATCGTCGGAGCCAAGCTTCTTGAGCCACCTCCGGACGGGTTGGTTGCCGTTCGGTGTCTCGTAGAATGCCGCGGGTAGTTTCTTCCGTGGTACTGGCATCCCGTATGTACCGTACAAGATACGATGTACCGCAAATGGTACAGCGCGTCAAGGATTAGCCCGGACATTCGGTGCGCCGGCGTGATCGACCGCGAGGCGACGCGGCGACGACCCGCCGCAAAAATCAGAGCCGCGATTTGGCTGCCTCGGCGACCGCCTCGGCGGTGATGCCGAAGTGGGGGTAGAGGTCCTTGTGGGGCGCCGAGGCGCCGAAGCCGGTCATGCCGACGAACCCGCCCGACTCGCCGATCCAGCGCTCCCAGCCGAACGCCGCCGCCGCCTCGACCGCGACGCGCACGGCGCCGGGACCGAGCACCGCGGCGCGGTCCTCGGGGCTTTGGCGCTCGAACAGCTCCCAGCACGGCATCGACACCACCGCGGTCGGCGCGCCGCCGGCCTGCAACCGCTCGCGCGCGGCGAGCGCGACGTGGACCTCGGAGCCGGTGGCGAGGAGCGTCACCTGGCGCGCGCCGTCGGCCTCGGCGAGCACGTAGGCGCCGCGGGCGCAAAGGTTCTCGTCAGTATGCTCGGTGCGCACCGCGGGCACGCCCTGGCGGGTCAGCGCCAACACCGAGGGCGTGCGTTCCTCGGCCAGCGCCAGCGCCCAGCACTCGGCGGTCTCGATCGCGTCGGCCGGGCGGAAGACGTTGAGGTTGGGCATCGCGCGCAGGCCCGCGAGCTGCTCGACCGGCTGGTGCGTCGGGCCGTCCTCGCCGAGGCCGATCGAGTCGTGGGTCATGACGTAGATCACCCGGAGCCCGCTGAGCGCCGCGAGCCGGATCGCCGGCCGGCAGTAGTCGGTGAAGATCAGGAACGAGCCGCCGTAGGGGATGACGCCGCGATGGAGCGCGAGCCCGTTCATCGTCCCCGCCATGCCGTGCTCGCGCACGCCGTAGTGGATGTAGCGGCCCGAGAAGTCGCCGGCGGTGATCACCGCCATGTCCTTCGCCCTGGTGTTGTTCGAGCCGGTGAGGTCGGCCGAGCCGCCGATCATCTCGGGGATGACCGCGGTGATCGCGTCGAGCGCCTCCTGGCTCGCCCTGCGCGTCGCCCACGCGGGCCGCTCGTCGGCGAGGCGCCGTTTGAGCGCGCTCACGGCGTCGTGCCAGCCGTCGGGCAGCGCGCCTGTCTGGAGGCGTTCGAACTCGGCCCGGAGCGACGGGTCGCGCTGCGCCAGCGCGGCGTCCCACGCGGCGGACTTAACCCCCGCGCCCAACGCCCGCCACGCGGCGAGCACCGCGTCGGGCAGCTCGAATGGCGGGTGCGGCCAGCCGAGCGTCTCGCGGGCGCCGGTGACCTCGTCGGCGCCGAGGGGCGCGCCGT
>JACZUY010000189.1 GCA_022572945.1 Pseudomonadota bacterium | reverse complement strand
GCTCGATCGGATAGAGCCCGCGCGCGGGACCCCGGACCTGGCGCAGGTGGCGCAGGCCGCTCTCGGTAAGCGCGGTGCCGAGCAGCAGCCGCTCCGCGGCCGGCGACCAGAGGCCCAGGCGCCGAACGGCCGGCCGGATCACCAGGCGGCGGAATTGTTCGGGATCGAGCATGGCCACCTCAGCCCCCCGTGAGATCGTTCCAGAAGGCGGCGAGCGCGGCCGCGGCCGCGAACACCGGCCAGTGGAACACGAGCGTGTCCTCGATCACCGAGACCGCAATCCACGCCGCCAGCACCACCGGCATCACGGCGAGCCCGGCGCCGCGCGGCGTCGGACGCTCGTGGCTCGACCGCTCGGTGGGATGGTCGAGGATGGCGCGCGCCGCGAGCAGCCTCAGCACCAGGCCGGTGCCGGCCCACGCGGCGAGCGCGGCCGCGGCGGCGAACAACAACGGGGGCAGCCACCACATGGCGCTGCTTATAGCGCGGCGCAGGCGCGACAGAAAGGTTCAGAAGCCGAAGCCGTTCATGTAAGGTGGCGCCGCCCGCGTCTCGTGGAGACGAGCGCAGGGGTTGGTTTCCGATTCGACGGAACGTGCGATGACCCAGGACGCCGCCATCATCGCCGCGGGCGCCGAGGTGCTGCGCCAGGGAGCGGAATGTCTCGGCCGCGCCGCCGAGCGGCTTGGGCCCGACTTCACCGCCGCCGCGCGGGCGCTCGCCGCGGCCGACAGCTTCACCACGGTCATCGGCGTCGGCAAGTCGGGCTCGATCGGCCGCAAGTTCGTCGCCGGCCTGCTCTCGACCGGTCACGGCGCGGCCTTTCTGCATCCCACCGACGCGCTCCACGGCGACATCGGCATCGCCGATCACGCGACGCTCGCGGTCCTGCTCAGCCACTCGGGCAACACCGGCGAGCTGGTCACGCTGGTCCCGGTGCTGCGGCAGTTCGGCGTCGCCTCGGCGCTGATCGCCCGCAGCCGCGAATGCGTGCTCGCCGATTACGTCGATTGGGTCATCGAGACCGGCGTCGACGAGGAGGCGGGGATCGGCGGACTGGCGCCGACGTCGTCGTCGACCACGACGCTGGCGCTGTGCGACGCGCTGATGATGGCGAGCCTGACCTTGCGTGGCTTTTCGCCCGAAACCTTCGGCCGCTACCACCCCGGCGGCATGCTTGGGCAGAAGCTGCGCCGGGTGGGCGACGAGATGACGCCGCTCGCGAGCCTCACATGGCTGTCGCCGGAGACCGGCATCTACGACGTTCTCGAGCGGATCACGCAGGGCGGCCAGGGCTTTGGCATCGTCAGCGAGCGGCCGGCGGGCTCGGCGGTGAAGGCCGCCGACGTCGGGTTCATCTCCGACGGCGACATCCGCCGCGCGGCGCAGGACCGCGACGGCTTCGCCGCCACGACCGCGGCGTCGGTCATGACCCGCGGCCCGCAGGCGGTGCGCGAGAGCGCGCTCGCCATCGAGGCGCTGCGGATCATGGAGCAGTACGCGATTACCTCGCTGCTGTGCACCGACGACGACGGCGTCATCGTCGGCGCGGTGCACATCCACAGCATCGTCTCGCGCGAGCTCGGCCTCGCCTCGCCGGGAGACCTGCGCGGCGCCAAGGCGACGTGATCCGGGTGGCCGTCCCCGGCGAACGGAGATAGGCGGCCGTGTGCGGCATCGCCGGAGTGTGGTCGCCCGAGCCGCTCGCCGAGGGGACGGACGCGCGCTTGCGCGCGATGGCCGATACGTTGGTACACCGTGGCCCCGACGGCGAGGGCGTGTGGACCGACGGGCAGGTCGGGTTGGGCCACCGCAGGCTCGCGATCATCGACCTGAGCCCCGCCGCGGCGCAGCCGATGAGCGACGCCGAAGGCGTCATCCACGTCGTCCACAACGGCGAGGTCTACAATTTCCCGCAACTGCGCGAGGAGCTGATGGCGCTGGGCCATCAGTTCAAGAGCCGCAGCGACACCGAGGTCATCGTCAACGGCTACAAGCAGTGGGGCGAGGCCGTGGTCGGGCGGCTGCGCGGGATGTTCGCCTTCGCGATCTGGGATTCGCGCCACCGAAGGCTGCTGCTCGCGCGCGACCGCGCCGGACAGAAGCCGCTCTACTACACGTGGCGCGACGGCATGCTGATCTTCGGCTCCGAGATCAAGGCGATCCTGGCGTGGCCGGGGGTGCCGCGCGAGCCCGACCTGACGGCGATTCACCATTACCTCACCTTCATGTACGTGCCCGCGCCGTTCACCGCGTTCGCCGGCATCCGCCGCCTCGCCGCCGCGCACACCATGGTCGTCGAGGCCGACGGCGCGAGCCGGATCGAGCGCTACTGGTCGCTGCCCGCCCCCGAGGCGGCGCGGCCCCGGCCGCGGGCCGAGCTCGCCGAGGAGATCACCGCCCGGCTCGACGAGGCGGTGCGGCTGAGGATGATCTCCGACGTGCCGCTCGGCGCGTTCCTCTCGGGCGGCGTCGATTCGGCTTCGGTCGTGGCGTCGATGGCGCGGGTCTCGGACCGCCCGGTCAAAACCTTCACCATCGGCTTCGCGCACGACCAGTACGACGAGCGCCGGTACGCGCGCATGGTCGCCGAGCGCTTCGCCACCGACCACACCGAGTTCGTCGTCGAGGCCGACGCGGTGGCGGTGCTGCCGCAGATCGTGTGGCACTACGGCGAGCCGTTCGCCGATTCCTCGGCGATTCCCACCTGGTACATCTCCGAGATCACTCGCCGGCACGTCACCGTCGCGCTCAACGGCGACGGCGGCGACGAAAGCTTCCTCGGCTATCCCCGGTACACCGGCTGCCGCGTCGGCGCCTGGGCGGATGCGCTGCCGGGGCCGGCGCGCACGCTGATGGCCGCGCTCGGGCGGGCGCTGCCGTTCGAGACCAGCCCGCGGCGATTGCTGCGCTACGCGCGGCGCTTCCTGGTCGACGCCGACGCGCCGCCGGCCGAGCGCTACGTCCGCTGGATCACGCTGTTCACCGACGCGCAGAAGGGCGCGCTCTACGGCGATGCGATGCGCGACTGCCTCGCCGAGCGCTCGGCCGACGTGGCCATGGTGTGGCTCGGCGGCGGCGCCTTCGACGTGGCGCGCGCGGCCTACGCCGACATCCACACCTACCTGCCCGACGATCTCCTGGTGAAGGTCGACGTGGCGACCATGGCGCACGGCCTCGAAGGCCGCTCGCCGTTCCTCGACCACGAGCTGATGGGTTTCGCCGCCACCATCCCGGCGCGCGCCAAGATGCCGGGGATCGAGACCAAGGCGCTGTTGAAGTCGGTGATGACCGCGCGGCTGCCGCGCGAGCTGCTGTATCGCGAGAAGATGGGCTTCAGCGCGCCCATCGAGCACTGGCTGCGCGACGAGCTCAAGGAAATGGCGTTCGATACGCTGCTGTCGCCGCGGGCGCGGGCGCGCGAGCTGTTCGACGCCGACGGCGTGCGCCGGCTGCTCGACGAGCACGTCGCCGGCGCGCGGCCCCACCACCACCGCATCTGGGCGCTGTTGATGCTCGAGCTGTGGTTCGCCATGTGGATCGACCCGGCGCGCCCGCCGGCGCGGCCGTGAGCCCACGCGAATCGCGCCGGCCATGAAGATCTGCCAGCTCTGCGCGGTCGACTTCACCTTCCATTACTTTCTGTCGCCGCTCGCCCGGGCGCTCGCCGAGGCCGGCCACGAGGTCGTTGGCGTGTTCGCCGACGGCCCCTTCGCCGAGCGCATACGCGGCCAGGGCGTCCGCGTCGAGACGGTCGCGTTCTCGCGCGACCTCGACCTCGGCAACCACGTCCGGGTCTACCGCCGGCTCGTCGCGCTGTTTCGCGCCGAGCGTTTCGACATCGTCCACGCGCACACCCCGGTGGCGGCGTTCATCGCCCGCTTCGCCGCGTGGCGCGCGGGCGTGCCGCGTATCGTCTACACCGCGCACGGCTTCTACTTCCACGAGCGCATGGCGTGGCCCAGGCGCGCCGCGGTCATCGCGCTCGAATGGCTGGCCGGGCGCGTCACCGACGTGCTGTTCACGCAGGCCGAGGAGGACGCCGACGCCGCGCGCCGCCTGGGGCTGTGCCGCGGCGGCGCGATCGAGGCCATCGGCAACGGCGTCGACCCGGCGCGGTTCTTCCCCGCCGACGGGGGCGACGCCGCGCGGCGCGCGATACGCCGCGATCTCGACACGCCCGAGGACGCAGTGGTGGTCATCGCCGTCGGCCGGCTCGTCGCCGAGAAGGGCTATCCCGAGCTGTTCGAAGCGATGCGGCGGGTGGACGCGCATCTCTGGGTCGCCGGCGAACGGCTGCCGAGCGACCACGCGCGCGGCATCGGCGACGCCATCGACGCCGCGCTCGCCGACCCCGCGCTGGCGTCGCGCTTGCGCCTGCTCGGTCACCGCGACGACGTGCCGGCGCTGCTGCGCGCGGCCGACGCGTTCGTGCTCGCGTCGCAC
>JACZUY010000188.1 GCA_022572945.1 Pseudomonadota bacterium | reverse complement strand
CGATGCTCGCGCACAAGGCCGAGGACGAAGGCGTCGCGGTCGCCGAGATCATCGCCGGCCAGGCCGGGCACGTGAACTACGATACCATTCCCGGCGTCGTCTACACCTGGCCCGAGCTGGCGAGCGTGGGCAAGACCGAGGAGGACCTGAAGCGGGCGGGCGTCGACTACAAGGCGGGCAGGTTTCCGTTCATGGCCAACAGCCGCGGCCGCACCAACGCCCAGACCGACGGCTTCGTCAAGATCCTCGCCGACGCCGCGACCGACCGGGTGCTCGGCGTGCACATCATCGGCCCGGACGCCGGCGAGATGATCGCCGAGGCGGTGATGGCGATGGAGTTCGGCGCCTCGGCCGAGGACATCGCGCGCACCTGCCACGCCCACCCGACGCTCAGCGAGGCGGTGCGCGAGGCCGCGCTCGCCGTCGCCGCCCGCGCGCTCCACGTTTGACGTCAAGCGAACCCTCCGGCGATCATCGGGCCGTGGTGTCCGACCGGCTGCTGATCTTTTCGCTGTGCCTCGCCGAGGTGCTGGGCATGCTCGGCATCTCGACCTTCTCGGCGCTGCTGCCCGAGCTCCAGGCGGAATGGGGCCTGAGCAATTCACAGGCCGGCTGGATCACCGGCATCTACTACGCCGGGTACTTGTCCGCGGTGCCGGTGCTGGTGAGCCTCACCGACCGGGTCGATCCGCTCCGCATCTACCTCGCCGCCGCCGCGCTCGCGGGCCTGAGCCTCCTCGGTTTCGCGTTCCTGGCCGAGGGGTTCTGGACCGCGCTATTGTTCCGCACGCTCGCCGGGGTGGCGCTCGCCGGCACCTACATGCCGGGGTTGAAGGCGCTGACCGACCGCATCGAGGGGCCGCGCCAGCCGCGCGCGGTGGCGTTCTACACCTCGAGCTTCGGCATCGGGGTGAGTCTCTCGTTCCTGATTTCGGGCGAGGTCGCCGCGGCGCTTTCGTGGCAATGGGCGTTCGGCCTCGTTGCGCTCGGCGCGCCGTTGGCGATGGCGCTCGCGGGGTGGGCGCTGACCGCGCGATCGGCCGCCGCGCATCCGGTTCCCAAGACCCACCTCCTCGACTTCCGCCCGGTGTTCCGCAACCGCCGGGCGATGGGCTACATCCTCGCCTACAGCGCGCACAACTGGGAGCTGTTCGGCCTGCGCGGCTGGCTGGTCGCGTTCCTGGTGTTCTGCCAGACGCTGCAGCCCGCGTACGCCGGCTGGAACGTCACCCTCATCGTCACCATCGTCGCGCTTTTCGCGGTGCCGTCGAGCATCATCGGCGGCGAGCTTGCGATGCGCTTCGGCCGCCGCCGCGTGGTCACGGTGGTGATGGCCACGTCGGCGGTGATGGCCGCGCTCTACGGCTTCTCGGGCTGGCTGCCGTTCCCGCTCGTCGCCGGCCTGGCGATGTTCTACGGCATGTTCGTCACCGCCGATTCGGCGGCGATCACCACCGGCGCGGTGCAGGCGGCGCCGCCGGGGGGCCGCGGCGCGGTGATGGCGGTGCATTCGTGCCTCGGCTTCATCGGCGCGTTTCTCGGACCGCTCGCGTTCGGCGTCGTGCTCGACGTCGCCGGCGCCGATCACGTGCTCGGCTGGGGCCTCGCGTTCGCCGCCATGGGCGCGGGCGTGATCATGGGCCCGCTGGCGCTGGCCATCTTCGGCCGGCGCGCGACGGCCGGTTGACTCCGCGTCAGTCGCTTCGGCCCGACAGGTGATGGCGCAGAAGGACCAGCCGGTCGTTGCCCCAGAACATGCGGTCGCCGGCGAAGAAGGTGGGCACGCCGAAGGCGCCGCGCTCGAAGGCCTCGCGCTCGGCCGCGGCGAGCGCGTCGTCGATCGACGGCTGCGCCGACGCCTCCGCGAACATCCCGCGCGACAATCCCACCGCCTCGGCGATGTCGGCGCAGCGCGCGTCGTCGATCGCGCCGCCGTCGACGAAGACGGCGCGGAACAGCGCGTGGCTGTACGGCGCCACGGCTCCGAGCCGCTTCGCCGCGACGCACGCCCGCGCGAGCGAGTGCGAATCATAATCGTCGAAATTCGGCTCGCGGTAGGGAACGCCGTAATACGCGGCCCAGCACTCGGCGTCGTATTGGCGGTACGGCCACTCGTACTGGCCCGAAACGGCGCCGCCGTCGAACGGATCGGGACCGCGCCGGCGCGTCAACTCGGAAACCCGGAGCGGACGCCACGCGACGGCGCAACCGGTCTCCGCCTCGAGCGCCGCGATCCGGGTCGCGGCGAGATACGAGTAGCGGCTGTTGATGCTGTAATAGAAGTCGACGTCCATGCCCCGTGGCATCCGCTTATCACGCCTTCGCGCGCGGGTGGGCCTTGTCGTAGGTCTCGAGCAGACTGTCCGCATCGACCTCGGTGTAGCGCTGGGTGGTCGAGAGGTTGGCGTGGCCGAGAAGCTCCTGGATCGCGCGCAGGTCCGCCCCGCCGGCGAGGAGATGCGTGGCGAAGCTGTGGCGCAGGCTGTGCGGGGTCGCGCTTGGGGGCAGGCCGAGCGCGCCGCGCAGGCGGCGCAGCGTCCGTTGCACGACGCTGGCGTTGAGCCGGCCGCCGCGCGCGCCGATGAACAGCGGGCCGGCGGGGTCGAGCGGATGCGGGCGGGCGGCGAGATAGTCGGCGATCGCCGCGCGCACCAGGGGCAAGAGCGGCACCATGCGCTGTTTGCCGCCCTTGCCCGCGATCAGCAGAGTGGCCTCTTCGCCGTCGCCCGGCACGTCGACCAGGTTCAGCCCCAGCGCCTCGCCGATGCGCAGGCCGGCGCCATAGAGCAGCGCAATCAGCGCCGTGTCGCGCTTGGCGATCCACGGCGTGCGCGTCAACGAACCCACGGTTTCCACCGCCCCTTTTGCCTGGGCGACCGAGAGCGGCCGGGGCAGGGGCCGGCTTTGCCGGGGCGTGCGCACCGCGGCGACGGCGGGGTTGTGCGCCAGCCCGTGGCGGTCGAGGTAGCGGTAGAAGCCGCGCACCACCGACAGCGCCCGCGCCCGCGAGGCGGCGGTGAGGCCGTCCATCGCCCGCCGCGCGAGCCAGCTTCGGAAGTCGGCGATTCGCAAGCCTCCGAGGTCGGCGAGGTCGGGCGGCCCGCCGAGATGGTCGGTGAGGAAGGCGAGGAAGCCGGCGAGGTCGCGGCAATACGCGTCGATCGTGTGCGCCGACGCGCGGCGCTCGACGGCGAGCCAGCGCCGCCAATTCTCCACCGCCTCGGCCACCGCCGGCGCGGCGGTGGCGCGGATCGGGGACTCCGGGTTCAGGCCGGCGGTGTCGGTCGGGGGGGCCATCGCGGGCTCGGGCGCGGGCCTACTTGTCGGCGATCGTCTGGCCGGTCTTCTCCCAGTCGGCGAGGAAGGCGGCGAGGCCCTTGTCGGTGAGCGTGTGGCTGACGAGCTGGCGCAGCACCTTCGGCGGCACGGTGGCGACGTCGGCGCCGATCCTGGCGGCCGCGATCACGTGCATCGGGTGGCGGATCGAGGCGACCAGGATCTCGGTGCCGAAGTCGCCGCCGTAGTTGTCGTAGATCTCGCGGATCTCGGCGACCACCTGCATCCCGTCGTGGCCGATATCGTCGAGCCGGCCGACGAACGGCGACACGTAGTGCGCGCCTGCCTTGGCGGCGAGGAGCGCCTGGGCGGCGGAGAAGCACAGCGTCACGTTCACCCTGATGCCGCCCTGGGTCAGCGCGCGGCACGCCTTGAGCCCGTCCCAGGTGAGCGGCACCTTGACCGTGATGTTGGACGCAATCTCGGCGAGCTTGCGGCCCTCGGTGAGCATCGAGTCGGTGTCGGTCGCGGCCACTTCGGCGCTCACCGGACCCGGCACCAACGCGCAGATCTCCTTCAGCACCTCGAAGAAGTCGCGGCCCGTCTTGGCAACCAGCGACGGGTTCGTCGTGACCCCGTCGAGGAGGCCGGTGTCGACGAGCTCGCGAATCTCGTCGACGTCCGCGGTATCGACAAAGAACTTCATGCCCGGGCCCGCCCTCTCCGCCTTGCTTCCCCCGCGACCGCCCGCGGCGCGCTTGATGCCGGGCGATTCGGTCGCCACAGTGTAGCGGATGGCGCCGCCCCGCACCAGTTCGAGCGACCCGCCTCCCCGGCGCGCCCCCGGCGACCGCCGGGTGAGCGTGCTGCTGCCGCTGCCGCTCGCGGGCGCGTACGACTATCGCCTTCCCGCGGGGCTTTCGGCGCCTCCAGGTAGCTTCGTCCGCGTGCCGCTGGGCAAGCGCGAGCTGACCGGCGTGGTGTGGGGCGCGGCCACGGGCGAGAGCGGAGACGAGCGGCTCAAGGACGTGCGCGCGCGGATCAACGCGCCGCCCATGGCGGCGGCGCTGAGGCGGTTCGTCGATTGGGTGGCGGCGTACACGCTGGCGCCGCCCGGGGCGGTGCTGCGCATGGCGATGAGCGTGCCCGAGGCGCTGACGCCCCCGACGCGGCGCAC
>JACZUY010000026.1 GCA_022572945.1 Pseudomonadota bacterium | reverse complement strand
CGTCAAAGGTGAACTGCGTTCAATCGCCACGCAGGCCAGATCTTATATCGACCAAAACGTGGCCGCATAAGCGGCGGCCCCCATTTATTGCGATCAAGGGGGGCGCGGGCTGGCGCGTAATCCGAACGAACGGAATCGTTCGGATTACGCTCTATGTACTCAATATGTACTCACGCGCGCGGGCGTGACCGGCGCGATTTGGGGCGGGCCAGCGGCGGCTTATCGCCCAACACCTCGCTGACGAAGGCGGCGAGCACTTCGATCTCGCTGTGCGCCGCCGACCCGGGAGCGTATTGCCCCACCCACTCGCCGACCCCGAGCGAATCGGCAAACACGATCCGTTGCCCGATTCCGGGGCCGACGAGCTCGCCGAACTCGGCGAGCGCGCCCTCGATCGCGCGGCCGGCCGAGGTCCGCCAGTCGACCCGCGACGGCACCAGGATCACCGGCGGGTCGCCGCCGCGTATGGCGCGCGCGCGCCTGACGAGATCGAGCGTCTTGGCCGTGGCCGAGACGTCGGCGACGCTGGCGCCGCAGGGGATGATCACGAGATCGGCGAGCGTCAGCGCGGCCGCCGCGATCGCCGAGAGATGCGGCGGCAGATCGATGATCCCGAGGTCGGCGTCGACGCTGAGCACCTGCTCGACCAAACGCTTGACCCCCTGCTCGCTTTCGACCCACCGGCGGACGCCGCCGGTGTTCTCAAGCGGCAGCCCCTGCCCGGTGATCGGCAGGTGGCCGGCTTCGAGCCACTCGGTCGCGGTGCCCTGCGCGTCGAGATCGACGAGAACCACGGTCCTGGTGCCGTCGGCGAGCGCGCAGGCGAGGTTGACGGCGACGGTCGTCTTGCCGACGCCACCCTTCAATGACCCTACGATGAGCTTTTTCGTCATCGCCTCATTTGCCGCCGCCATTCGAGGCCCCGACGATCGGGTGCGCGGCGAATCCTTCCCGCGTCGCAATCGACCAAACCGCGATGCTATCGCCGACGGGTGGTCTTCGTAAACCCATCGCGGCAAACCGTTATATCGGCGATACCTCAAAATGCACGCTGCAATGTATGACTAGTGTATTACAATTGCGTCCGGCACCCGCGTGGTGTATTACTCTCGGCGGCTGGGCATGCAGACTGGTCAAGGTTATGGCGAAACAACAGGCTCCGTGGTCGGTTCGGGGCGTCAGCAAAGAGGCGCTATCGAAGGCGAAAAAGGCGGCGTCCGACAATCACATGACGATCGGAAAATGGGTCAGCCACGCGCTGATCACGGTCGCCGATACCGGGCGGCGCGTCGGCGTGTCCGACGCGGATACGCCGGGCGCGATGCCGGACGGGCCCGCATGGGCGGGCGCGCTCCTCGTCGAGCCCACGGCCGACGACACCGAACGGCGCGACCGCGCCATCCGGGCGCTCACCGAGCGTCGCGGCGTGAAGAAGCTCGCGCCCGCGGAGAAGCAGCGGGCGCCGTGGTCGATTCGCGGCGTCAGCGAAGAGGCGCGCGCGAAGGCGACCAAGGCGGCGGCCCGCGAGCATCGGTCGGTCGGCGACTGGGTTTCGGACGCGTTGCTCCACGTCTCCGACCGTGACCCGGGCGACCGGAAACCTCCGACCCGCGCGGCCGAGACCGCGGCGCCGGCGGCGGCGGCCCGGACCGAGCCGGATGACATCGCCAAGGCCGTCGACAGCCTTACCCGCCACATCGAGGAGAGCCGCAAGAGCGAACAGGCGTTCGCCTCGTTGGTCGAACACCTCGACGGGCTCGAGCGCGCCGAGCAGCAGATGTCGGAGCTGGCCAAGCGTTTCTCCGATCTCGACCAGCGCGACAACGCCCTGCTCGCGCTTTCCAGGCGCGTCGTCGACAGCCAGAGCAAGAACGAGCAGCGGCTGTCCGCCCTGACCACCGCGATTTCGCTGCTCGCCGACCGCGTCTATACGAGCGAAGATCGGCCGGCCCAGAGCGGCGGCGAAATCGACCGCTCGATCGCTTCGATCATCGGCGCGCTCGGAACCCTGGCCGCGAACGTGAGCGGCGCGCCGGGCGCGCCCCCGGCGCCCGCCGGAGACGACCAGGCGCCGGACCCCGGTCGTGAAGTGGCCGGCGAGGCGCCGCCACCGCCCGCGCCGCCGCCTGCCGACGCGCTGCCCAAGTTCGATTTCGACCAGCTCAACGAAAAGGCGATCGAGAACACCCGGCGCGTCCACCCCGACGCCCACCAGCGGGCGGCCACGCGCGGGTCCTGACGCGAGCCCGACGACGGCGGCGCGCAGCCCAAATCTTCTATCGACCAAAACCTGGCCGAACAAGCGGCGGCGCCCAATTATCGCGATCAAAGCTGGCGCGCTTGCCAGCGGTCATTATGAGTGGGTCATGATGACCGCTGGTATCAGCCGGTGAGCGCCTCGCGGGCGGGCTGGTACGCGTAGTCGAGGTCGCGCGCCACCGCCTCGTACGTCACCTTGCCGTGGTGAACGTTGAGGCCGTCGCACAGGTGCGCGTCATCCTGGAGCGCCTGCTTGTACCCCTTGTCGGCCAGCGCCACGGTGAACGGCAGCGTCGCGTTGTTGAGCGCGAACGTCGAGGTGCGGGCGACCGCGCCGGGCATGTTCGCGACGCAGTAATGCACCACCCCGTCGACGACGTAGGTCGGGTCGGCGTGCGTGGTCGGCCGGCTGGTTTCCGCGCAGCCGCCCTGGTCGATGGCGACGTCGACGATGACCGAGCCCCGCCGCATGTCGGCGACCATCCCGGCGGTGATTAGCTTGGGCGCCTCGGCCCCCGGCACCAGCACCGCGCCGACCACCAGGTCCGCGCCGGTGACGTGGCGTTCGATCGCCTCGACGGTCGCGTAGATGGTGTTGAGCGTGGGGCCGAACTGCATGTCGAGCTCCTGCAGCCGGCGCAGCGACTTGTCGATGACGGTCACGCGCGCCTCGAGGCCCATCGCCATGCGCGCGGCGTTGGCGCCGACCACGCCGCCGCCGACGATCACCACGTCGGCGGCGGGAACGCCCGGCACGCCGCCCAAGAGCATGCCGCGCCCGCCCTGCTCCATCTCCAGGCAGTGCGCGCCCGCCTGGATCGACATGCGGCCCGCGACCTCGCTCATCGGCGCCAAAAGCGGCAGCCCGCCGCGGTCGTCGGTCACCGTCTCGTAGGCGATCGCGACGCAACCCGACTCGACCAACAGCTTGGTCTGCTCGGGGTCGGGGGCGAGGTGGAGGTAGGTGAACAGCACCTGGCCCTCGCGCAGCATCCGGCACTCGGCCGGCTGCGGCTCCTTGACCTTCACGATCATGTCGGCGGCGGCGAAGATCTCTTCGGGCGTATCGGCGATGCGCGCGCCGGCCGCGACATAGTCGTCGTCGTCGAGTCCGATGGCGTGACCGGCGTCCTTCTGCACGATGACGTCGTGGCCGTGATGCACCAGCTCGCGCACGCTCGCCGGCGTCAAGCCGACGCGATACTCGTGCGTCTTGATCTCCCTGGGCAACCCGATCAGCATGGCCGCGCCCCGTCCTTGATAAGACCCCCGCTGGCGGCGCCGCGTCGCCCTGGCACCATGTGATACCCGCGTCAGGGGGTCAATCGTATTTGCCGGCTGGCGTCAGGCGAACGCGAACGCCGCCATGCTGAGCGTCGCGTAAAGGAAGCTCGCGTGCAGCCGGCGGCCCCGCGCGCCCTCGCCGGCGGCGCCGAGCGCGACCAGAAGCGGCACGTAGTGGTCGGGGCTCGGGTGGTTGCGCGCCGCCTCCGGCGCGGCGTCGAGGTAATCGACCAGCTCGGCGGCGCGGCCCGCCGCGACCGCCTCGGCGAGCCAGTCGTCGAACGCCCTGGCCCAGGGACGCGCCGGGTCGTCGCGGCCGCCGCGTTCGGGCAGGTTGTGGGTCGCGTTGCCGCTGGCGACGACGAGCACGCCGTCATCGCGCAGCGGCCCGAGCGCGCGCCCCAGCGCCAAGTGATGGACGCCGTCGCCGCCGGCCTGGATCGAAAGCTGGGCCACCGGCACGTCGGCACCAGGGTACATCAGCATGAGCGGCGACCACGCGCCGTGGTCGAGGCCGCGGCCGCGATCGACGTCGCAGCCGATGGCGGCGTCATCGAGCAGACCGGCGACGCGGCGCGCGAGCTCGGGCGCGCCCGGCGCGGGATAGCGCAGCCGGTACAAGGGCTCGGGGAAGCCGTGGAAGTCGTGGATGGTCTCGGGCTCGGCCGCGGCGCCGACGCAGGGTCGCGCCGTCTGCCAATGGGCCGAGACGCAGAGGATCGCTTGCGGCCGTCCGGTCTCGTCGCCGAGGCCGCGGAGAAATTCACGGCACGGCACTGCGTCGAGCGCGAGCGTCGGCGGGCCGTGGGAGACGAACAGGGTAGGAAACGTCGTCATCGGGGCCCCTCGGCGCGCGCAGCCTACTTCGGGCGCTCCATGGTGAAGACGTTGTCGACGACGGTGTAGTCCATGTAGCCGAGCCGGGCGACCGGGCGGAACTTGTCCATGTCGATCAACCCGTCGGTGATGATCCGATCGTCGATGTGAACGCCGACGACGCGGCCGAGGACGATGGCGTTGGGCTTGTCGGGATCGACGAACGGCAGCTCCACGGTTTGCAGATAGACGCATTCGAGGTGGGCGGGCGCGCCCTTGACGCGCGGCGGCTTGACCAGGCGCGAGGGCAGCGCCTCGAGCCCGGCAAGCGCCATCTCGTCGACCTCGGGCGGCACCTCGGCCGAGGTCAGGTTCATTTGCTCGCGCATCGCCTCGGTGACGATGTTGACGACGAACTCACCGGTCTCCTCGGCGTTGCGGCGCGAATCCTTTCTCGGGTCGGGCGGCCGTCCACCGCCGGGACAGAACATCACCACCGCCGGCTCGGTGGCGACGGCGTTGAAGTAGCTGAACGGCGCGAGGTTGACGACGCCGTCGCGACTCAGCGTCGAGATCCAGCCGATCGGCCGCGGCACGACGAGGCTCTTGAACGGGTCGCGCGGCAGGCCGTGGTCGCGGCGCGCCGGGTCATAGAACATGCTTGCCGGTCCCTTGCATGGTGGCGCTTCAGGCGCCGCGCATCTCGCGCGCGGTCAGGCTCTTCGCGGTGTCGTCGGCGTATTTCGCGTACGACGCGATGTAGTAGGCGTCGTCGTGGCGCGTCGCCTTGACGCTGTCGCGCGCCTGCATCGCCGCGAGCCACGCCTTGAGCCGCGGGCAATCGTCGGGAATGGCGACGCCGCGGTAATGCGTGAGCGCCGCGAAGCGCTCGAAGTGCGGGTAGAAGGTGAGGTCGACCAGCGAGACCTCTTCGCCGAGCCAGTAGGGCGACGCGCCGAGCTTGGCGAGCCCTTGGCTTTCGATGTACCGGAGATGGCCGGTGAGCGTGTCGGCTTGCTCGGCGCGCCGCGCGGGGTCCTGCGCCAGCAGCAGCTTGTAGAAGCTGGGCACGACCCGGGTGTTGGCGAAGTCGATCCAGATGCGCGCATTGGCGCGGCGCAGCATGTCCGTGGGCATGAGCGCGGGCTCGGGGTACGCCTCTTCGAGATACTCGTTGATGATCGCCGACTCGAAGACGATATCGTCGCCGCGCTTGAGCACCGGCACCTTGCTGTAGGGCGACACTTCCTCGAACCAGCCCGGCTTGTTGCCGAGATCGATCTCGGCGTGCTCGAAGTCGAGACCCTTCTCGAGCAGCGCGAGGTGGGTGCGCTGGGCGAAGGGACAGACCTCGGCGGTGATGAAGGTCAACTTGGCCATGGTTTCGGATCTCCTTATCAAGGACGGCTCAAGCGGACGCCGCGAGCCGCGAAAGATCGGCCTGCGCGCGGGCACCAATGTGGCCGATGACCTCGGCCGCCGCAACGCCGCCGAGCCGCGCGCACTCGGCGAGGCCCCGGCCCCGCGTCAGGCCGTAGAGAAAGCCCGCGGCGTAGAGGTCGCCGGCCCCCGTGGTGTCGATCACCGCGTCGACCGGGTGGGCGTCGACGACGTGCACCTCGCCGCCGCGGACGACCACCGAGCCTTTCTCGCTGCGCGTCAGCGCCGCGACCTCGCAATGGCCGCGCACCTGCTGGAGCGCGGCGTCGAACGAATCGACCTCGTAGAGCGAGGTGATCTCGGCCTCGTTGGCGAACAGTATGTCGACGTGCGCCGCGACCAGCTCGGCGAATTCGGCGCGGTGGCGCTCGACGCAGAACGGGTCCGAGAGCGAGAGCGCGACCCGGCGGCCGTTGGCGTGGGCGATGCGCTGCGCCTTGCGGAACGCCTGCTTGGCGCCCGGCGGGTCCCACAGATAGCCTTCGAGATAGGTGATCTGCGCGGCGGCGACGAGGTCGTCATCGACGTCGTCGGGGCCGAGCTCGACCGAGGCGCCGAGGAAGGTGCCCATGGTGCGCTGGGCGTCGGGCGTGACGACGACGAGGCAGCGCGCGGTCGGCGCGCCATCGGCCGCGGGCGGCGTGTCGAAGCGCACCCCGGCGGCGCGGATGTCGTCGGCGAAGACCGCGCCGAGCTGGTCGTCGCGCACCTTGCCGATGAACGCCGCGCGGCCG
This sequence comes from Pseudomonadota bacterium, assembly GCA_022572945.1. GTDB lineage: Bacteria > Pseudomonadota > Alphaproteobacteria > JAAXGF01 > JAAXGF01 > JACZUY01. Next base: position 10,864 of record JACZUY010000026.1, on the reverse strand, counting down.
CCCATGGCGGCGAGCCCGGCCATGGTGTTGGCCGCCGAGCCGCCGGACATCTCGACGCCGGGGCCCATGTCGGCGTAGAGCGATCCGGCGCGCGCCTCGTCGATCAGCGTCATCGCCCCCTTGGTCAGGGCGTGCGCGTCGAGAAACCCGTCGTCGGCGTGCACCAGCACATCGACGATCGCGTTGCCGATCCCGACCACATCGAGCGGCGTGTCGGTCATCCTGTGCATCCTTCGCGGTATCCCCGGCGCGCGGGCGCGGCGCAGTATAGCCGGGGGCCGCGCGCCCGCAAGCCGGGGCTCTTCCGCAAATCGAACCGCGCACCTATAGTGCGCGGGCGGTCGGTTCAGCGCTGAACGCGGCGTGTGGGGATTGTCGGGAGGAGAGGCATGACGGAGGCCCTTTTTCTCGGGTTTCTGATCGGCATGCGTCATGCGCTCGACGCCGACCACGTCGCCGCCGTCGCCAGCATCGCCGCGGGCGAACGGTCGGTTAGGCGGATCGTCAGCCACGGCGCGGTCTGGGGAATAGGACACACGCTGACCTTGCTGCTGTTCGGCGGAGCGGTCCTGCTCCTCGGCGCAACGGTGTCGGAAACACTCTCCCGGGGGCTCGAGTTCGCGGTCGGAGTCATGCTGGTCGCTCTCGGCGGCTGGGTGCTCCACCGTCTGTTCCGGGACCGAATCCACTTCCACCTGCACCGCCACCGCGACGGGGTGGTGCACGTTCACGCCCACTCGCACGCCGGTGAAACCGACCCACACGCGTCCGACCGGCATGACCATTCGCATCCCCGCGGCCTGCCCGTCCGCGCCTTGTTCGTGGGCATGATGCATGGAATGGCGGGGTCCGCCGCTTTGCTGCTGCTGACCGCGACCTCGATCGGCTCGGCGCCTTTGGGGTTGCTGTTGATTGCCGTGTTCGGCGTCGGCTCGATCCTCGGCATGGCCGCATTGTCGACCGTCATCGCGGTGCCGATTTCCTATTCGGCGCGCATGCTGATGTGGGGCCAGCGGACGCTCCAGGCCGCGATCGGCGGCGTGACCGTGGCGCTGGGGATGCTGGTGATCTACGAGACTGGCATCGCCGGCCTGCTGAGTTCGCCGTAGGAGCGCCGTTACCCACGGCTCGTTGCGTTCACCGATCAGCGCACGCTCGGCGGCGACGTCGACCGCATCGGGGCGGCGGCGCCCAATGATTGCGATCAATGCTGGCGCGCTTGCCAGCGGTCACTATGACTCAACCATTATGACCGCTGGCATTACCTGGCGCGGGCCGTCGATCCGGGCGCGACCATCGAGGACGACCGCCCGCGTGGCCAAGCCTATGCCTTGACCGTCCAGGTGTGGCCCTGGCGCAAAAGCCCATTGAGGTCGCGCGAAGGCATGCGTGACGTCGCTTCGTCGATCTGCGCCATCACGCTGCGCTCGTAGCTCGGCGCGGGGTCGCAGTAAAGCACGCCAAGCGCCACCGGCAAGTCGGGCGGCTTCATGGCGGCGAGCATCGTCGCCAGGGCGAGGTTGGTTTCGTCGTGCACAAGCACGTCCGATTTGGACGCGCCATTGGCGCCGATGGTCACCGCCTCGATGCGGAGCGTACCCGCATCGAGGCGAAGCGCCCGGTTTTTTTCCTTGCCGAAGATAAGCGGCTGCCCGTGTTCGACAAGCACTTGCGCATCGGCCGCAATATCCCTCGCGGTGAAGTCGGCAAAGACATCGTCGTTGTAAACGATGCAGTTCTGGAAAATTTCGACGAATGAAGCGCCGCTGTGCTGGTGCGCCCGTATGAGCACGGCGGGCAGATGCGCTTGCGCGGTATCGACCGAACGGGCGACGAAACGGGCGCCGGCGCCAAGCGCGAAGGCGACAGCCGACACCGGGCCCGCGATCGATCCCCGCGGCGTCGATGGAGAGCGTGTGCCGACCCGCGAGGTGGGCGAAGCCTGGCCCTTGGTCAGCCCGTAGGTCTCGTTGTTGAACAGCAGGATCTGCAGGTCCACGTTGCGCCGCAAAACGTGCAGCAGGTGGTTGCCGCCGATCGACAGACCGTCGCCGTCGCCGGTTATGACCCAGACGTCGAGCTCCGGATTGGCAAGCTTGACTCCGGTGGCAATCGCCGGCGCGCGGCCGTGGATCGAGTGGAATCCGTAACTCGCGATGTAATAGGGAAGACGGGCGGCGCAGCCGATACCCGAGACGAACACGGTTTTTTCCGTGGTTGCGCCGATCTCGGCCAAGGTCTTCTGCATCGCCTTGAGAACGGCGTAATCGCCGCAGCCCGGACACCATCGCACTTCCTGGTCCGAGGCAAAATCCTTGGGAGAAAGCGCCGGGGCCGGGGCTACGTCATTCATCTTGACCCGGCCTCACGCCGCCAGGCGGGCGCGGATTGCCGCCTCGATTTCGGCGATTCTGAACGGTGCGCCGGTGACGTTGCTCAAGCCTTCGGCCGGAACAAGATATTCGCTCCGCAACAGCATCAATAGTTGACCGGCGTTGGCCTCGGGCACCAGGATTTGGTCGAAGCCGCCGAGCAGATCGCCGAGGTTTCGCGGCAGCGGCCACAGGTGGCGGATGTGGATATGCGAAACGTCGAGCCCTTCGGCCACGAGATTACCCACCGCGCGGTTGATCGGGCCGTAGGTGGACCCCCAGCCGACCACCGCGAGGGAGCCGCGATCGGCGCCGCATTCGACCTCCTGCAGCGGGATGTCGTCGGCAATGCCGGCGATCTTCGCTTGCCGCGCCGCGGTCATGCGCTGATGGTTCGCCGGGTCGTACGAGATGTGACCGCTGTCGTAATCCTTTTCGAGCCCGCCGACGCGATGCTCGAGCCCGGGCGTGCCAGGCACCGCCCACGGGCGCGCCAGCGTCGCCTCGTCGCGCAGGTACGGTTGGAAACCTTCGGCGTCGGTGCGAAACGCGACCGGCGTCCTCGGCAGGGCTTCGATATCCGGGATCAGCCAGGGCTCCGCGGCGTTGGCGATGTACGTGTCGCTGAGCAAGATCACCGGGGTCATATACTTGACCGCGATGCGCACGGCGTCGATGGCGACTTCGAAGCAATCGGACGGCGATCGAGCCGCGATCACCACCACCGGGCTGTCCGCGTTGCGGCCAAAGATCGCCTGGGTGAGGTCCGATTGTTCCGATTTCGTCGGCATGCCGGTGGACGGCCCGGCGCGCTGTGAATTGATGACCACCAGCGGCAGTTCGGTGCTCACAGCGAGCCCGATGGCCTCGGACTTGAGCGCGATGCCGGGTCCGGAACTCGAAGTCACCCCCAGCCCCCCGGCAAAGGAGGCGCCGATCGCGGCGCAGGCGGCGGCAATTTCGTCCTCCGCCTGGAAGGCGACGACGCCGAAGTGCTTGAGCCCGGCGAGGATATGCAACAGCTCCGTGGCCGGCGTGATCGGGTACGAGCTGAACACCAGCTTGAGCCCCGACAGGTGAGCCGCGGCGATCAGGCCCCAGGCGAGCGCCTCGCCGCCCGACACCACGCGGTAGAGGCCGGGGGCGATCTTCGCCGGCGCGACCGTGAAGCCCGTCGTCCCGGCGGGCATTTCGGCTGTCTCGCCGAAGGCGTGGCCGGCGTTCAGCGCCGCGATGTTGGCGGCGGCCACCGCCGGCCGCTTGGCGAACTTCTGCTTCAGCCACGCGATTGTCGGCGCCCGGTCGCGGTCGTACATCCAGTAGACCAGACCCAGCGTCCATAGATTCTTGCAGCGCAGCGACTGCGCACGGGACAGCCCGAACTCCTTGACCGAATCGAGTGTTAGCTTCGAGATGTCGATCGCGAACGTGCGGTACGCGTCGAGCGCGCCGTTTTCGAGTGGATTGGCGTCGAACCCGGCCTTGCGCAGGTTGCGATCGGTGAAAGCACCCGAATCGACGATCACGACGCAGCCGTTTTTCATGCCGGCGAACTCGACCATGAGCGCCGCCGGGTTTAGCGCCACGAGCATGTCGTACGCATCGCCCGAGGTTTTGATGACCCGTGAGCCGAAGTTTATTTGAAACCTCGAGACCCCGTAGGTGGTCCCGACCGGCGCCCGTATCTCGGCGGGAAAGTCGGGGAACGTGGCAAAGTCGTTGCCGGCCAACGCCGTGGACTCGGTGAATCGCGTGCCGGTGAGCTGGATGCCGTCGCCGGAATCGCCGGCGAAGCGAACGACCGCCGATTCGACTTCTTCGCGAAGGGCTTCCGCCGGCAAATCCGCGCTGGCCACACGACCCGCCGTGGGTTTCAGATCAATATTCATGCGCCCGCGCTAACCACTGGTTGCGCTAAACGTGGTGAGTTGGATCATCCCTCGTCTTGGAACTGGCGTCGTGGGTTCGCCCGCGGAAGGTGGCTGTACCTACCGATACATGTCGATACTTGTAAACCAAAATCAACCGGTTGCAAGGGGTATTACGACGCCCGACTCGTAATGGCGCCGGGCGCTTACGGCGTTGTTCGCGGCGACCGGATGGCCTGTGCGCGTATCGACGCCCGATGGCCCGGTCAATCCGTGCCGGGGCGGCGCCCGGCGCGCCCTCCGGCGCCAGTCCCCGGCTGATTCTCCGGCCGTGGCTCATCGGGTGTCTATCGCCGCCGTGAAGGAAACTATGGTATGTCAGCAACCCCACTTTGCGCGACAGTAACACCACCCTGCGGTGATGAGCGCTTGTGACGAGGAGCGACGCCATGAGCAGGACCGAGCATCACGCCGTCGCCGAAACCCGCGCGGCGGAGCCGCACGAGGGGTATTTCACCAGGCCGCTTTCCGAGACCGACCCCGGGCTCGCCGCGATGATCGGCCGCGAGCTCGCCCGGCAGCGCAACCAGATCGAATTGATCGCCTCGGAGAACCCGGTCGGCCGGGCGGCGCTCGAGGCTTAGGGATCGGTGCTGACCAACCAGACGGTCGCGGGCTACCTCGGCGCGCGCTTCCACGGCGGCGCCGACTTCGCCGGCGAGATCGAGCGCCCGGCGATCGAGCGCGCGACGCGGCTCTTCGGCTGCCGCTTCGCCAACGTGCAGCCCCATTCGGGCAGCCAGGCCAACCAGGTGGTGTATCTCGCGCTGATCAGGCCGGGCGACCGCCTGCTCGGCATGGGCCTCGCCGCCGGCGGCCATTTGAGCCACGGCGCGGCGCCCAACCAGACCGGCAAGTGGTTCGACGTCCGCCACTACGGGGTCGATCGCGAGAGCGGCCGCATCGACATGGACGAGGTCGCGCGGCTGGCGCGCGAGCACCGGCCGCACGTGGTCATCGCCGGCGGCTCGGCGTACTCCCGGATCATCGACTTCGCGCGCTTCCGCGAGATCGCCGACGCGGCCGGCGCGCATCTCCTGGTCGACATGGCGCACATCGCCGGGCTCGTCGCCGGCGGCGCACACCCGAGCCCGCTGCCGCACGCCCATATCGTCACCACCACCACGTACAAGAGCCTGCGCGGCGCGCGCGGCGGACTCATCCTTACCGACGACGAGGCGCTCGCGAGGAAGATCGATTCGGCGATCTTCCCAGGGGTGCAGGGGAGCCCGATCCTCCACGCCATGGCGGGCAAGGCGGCGTGTCTGGGCGAAGCGTTGCGGCCCGAGTTCGCGGCCTACGCCCATGCCACCCTGAACAACGCGCGCGCACTCGCGGACACCCTGACCGGGCGCGGCGACACCATCGTCTCGGGCGGCACCGACACCTCGTTGATGCTGCTCGACCTGCGGCCCCGGAAGCTCACCGGCAAGCTCGCGTGCGCGCGGCTCGAGGCGGCCGGGCTCACCTGCAACAAGAACGCGGTGCCGTTCGACCCGGAGAAGCCGACGGTGACCTCGGGCTTGCGCCTGTCGAGCAACACCGGCACCACGCGCGGCTTCGGCGAGACCGAGTTCCGGCTCATCGGCGGGCTCATCGCCGACGTGCTCGACGAGCTCGCGGCCGACCCGCAAGCGGACGCCGGGCCGGCGGTGGCGGCGGCGCGCGGAGACGTCGCCGCGCTCTGCCGCCGCTTTCCGATCTATCCCGAGATGTGACCCCCGGTCTCGATCAATACGACCGCGATCCTGAAATCGATCTGAAGACCATTGCGCTGGCGTTCACCGTCGTGGCCGGGATCGGCCAGCCGCCACCCGACGATTGCTATGCCGGGGCGGCCGGTCAGCCACCGCCGGAATGACTGTGAGGTCAACCGCGCGAGCGCTGTTTCGGCCTACTCGAACGTCCGCTTGAGAAAGTCGAGCACGGCCTCGGCCGCACCAAAGCTGTAGAGGTCGTTGTGGCCGGCCTCGGCGATGAAGCGGGCGTCCTTGGGCGGGTTCGCGGCGGCCAAAAGGCTGCGCCCCATGTCGACCGGCACGATGTTGTCGCGCTCGCCGTGGACGATGAACAGCGGTGCGCCGATGCGGCCGATGCGCGCGAGCGAATCGAAGCGGTCGCGCACGAGGTAGCGCGCGGGAAGGTACCAGTAGTGGCGCTGGGCGACGTCGGCGGCCGAGGTGAACGCCGACTCGAGCACCACCGCGCCGACCTGCTGTTCGGTCGCCACCCGGACCGCGGGGCCGGCGCCGAGCGATTCGCCGTAGAGCACGATGCGCGACGACTCGACGCCCGCGTCGGCGAGATAGGCGAGCGCCGCGCGCGCGTCATGATAGAGTCCCTGTTCGGTTGGGCTGCCCAAGTTGCCGCCGTAGCCGCGCCACGAGACGAGCAGCATCCCGTAGCCGGCGTCGAGATAGGGCCGCGCCTTCCAGCCGCGGTGGCCGATGTTGCCGGCGTTGCCGTGCAGGAAGACCAGCACCGGCGCGCTGGCGCGTTCCGCCGGCCGGTACCAGGCGAGAAGCTCGAGCCCGTCGGCGGTGTTGAGGGTCACGGGCGACATCTCCGGCACGCCGGCGAGCTCGGGCGACGGCGGGGTCGAATCGGGGAAGTACATCATTCGGCGCTGGGCGAGGAACAGCACCCCGGTGAACAGCACGTAGCCGGCGCAGGCGTAAACGACGAAGCGGAGGAATGGCGACATTGCGTTTCGTCTTGTTTCACAACCGGTTGATCGCGTCGCGGGGCCGCGGCGCTGGCATGATAGCGGCTCGTCGCTGCGCCCGCATCCTGGTTTCCACCGCCCGGTTCGCGGCGCCATGAACACCCCGCCCGAGCCTTGGCAGCCACCGCCCCGGTCGCCGGGTCCCTCGCCCTGGCGCTGGTGGCTCGGGTTGATGCTCGCGCTCGGCGCGCTGATCGCGTACCTCGCCTGGCGCTTCCCCGACGCGGTGTCGAGCGAGCGCGACTGGATGAACATCACCTACCTCGTCGCGCTGGTCGCGCTGGTCTCGACCGGCCTCGTCGCCCGCCGCCGGCCGCGGCTCAGCGCGGCGGCGGGGCACGCCGCGCTGTGGCTCGGCGTCGGTCTCACACTGGTCGTCGGCTACAGCTTCCGGCACGAGCTCGGGGCGATCGGCGAGCGCGTGCTCGGCGAACTCGTTCCCCACCGCGGCGTCGCGACGGGCGCGGGCGCGATCACCTTCCAGCCCCAGGAGAACGGCCATTTCGTCGTCGAGGCGGTGGTCGACGGGGTGCCGGTGCGTTTCCTCGTCGATACCGGGGCGAGCGACGTGGTGCTCACCCTGTTCGACGCGCGCCGGCTCGGCTTCAACCCCGACGGGCTCGCCTATACGCGGCTTTACGCGACCGCCAACGGCATGGTGCGCGGCGCGCCGGTGCGGCTCGGCGAGGTCGTCGTCGGCCCCATCCGGCTCACCGGCGTCGCCGCCTCGGTCAACGAGTCGCCGATGAACGGCTCGCTCCTGGGGCTCAGCTTTCTCGGGCGCCTGGATTCTTACGAGGTTCGCGGCGGCGCGCTCACGCTGCGCCAATAATACGCAATGTCACAAGAATTGTGACATTGCTGCGTTCAATCGCCACGCAGACTTTCGCCGCAGTGGCGGCGGCCCGCACTTATTGCGATCAAAGGGGGCGCGGGCTCCGGACTTCAAACTGATCCAATCATTTTTAAATCCGGAATAGCCGGCGCGCGCGAATACGAAAACGCCCGGCCGGGGCCGGGCGCTCCGATGCAGTTTCCTCGTTCGCTTACCCGCGGTTGCCGAACAGGCGCAGCAGCATCAGGAACAGGTTGATGAAGTCGAGGTAAAGCCTGAGCGCGCCCATGATCGCCTTCTTGGTCACGACCGCGGTGCCGTCGCTGGCAACGTACATCGACTTGATGTTCTGCGTGTCGTAAGCGGTCAGGCCGACGAACACGAGCACGCCGATCACCGAGATCGCGAAGTCGAGCGCCGACGAGGCGAGGAACCAGTTGACGATCGACGCGATGATGATGCCGATCAGGCCCATGAACAGGAACGAGCCCCAGCCGGTGAGATCGCGCTTGGTGGTATAGCCGTAGATGCTCATCGCGCCGAACACGCTCGCGGTGATGAAGAACACGCGGGCGATGCTCGCCCCGGTGTAGACGATAAAGATGGACGCGAGAGACATGCCCATCAGCACTGCGAACACCCAGAACGTCGCCTGGGCGGCGCTCGCGCTCATGGTTTGGATGCGCGCGCTCATGAACAAGACGACGCCGAGCGGCGCGAGCATCACCACCCACAACAGCGGCGTGCCGAAGATCGCGTTCATCAGGAACGGCGTATTCGCGACGATGAAGGCGACGACGCCGGTGAGCGCGAGGCCCGAGGCCATGTAGTTGTACACCCCGAGCATGTAGGCGCGCAGGCCCTCGTCGATGACCGCGCGATCGACGACGCGGGTGGGCGCCATCCTGTGTTCAGTGCCGAAAGCCATAGCGAAACCCTTCGTGGTTGTCCGCAGAACCTACCCCTATATAGGCCTCCGGGCGGCGGGATTCAATCGATTCGCCGCCGCCCGGACGTCGCCGCCGAACGCCCGCCGTCAGGCGGCGAGCCGGCCGACGTTCTCACGGACGAAGTCTTCGAACGGCTGCGCCGGGCGGGGCCGCTCGCGGCGCCGGTCTTGCCGGCCGCGCCGGTGACGAGAATCGTCGGGTTCGTCATGGTCTTCTCCTTTGTCGGATAGGTGTATATACACCTAAATGGGCAAAAAAATAGTCACGCCCCTTGCGCGGCCGAGACCGCCATGTCGAGCTCGGAAAGCAACCGCCCGCGCCGTGCCGCGCCCAGGCCCCTGGTCACGCGCGCCTGGACCGTCCGCCATAAGGGAAAGGCCTGCGTCAGGCGCTTTCGGCCACGCGCCGTGAGGCGCACGCGCCGGGTCCGGCGATCACGGCCCGCCGCGACCGCGATCAGCCCCTGCCTTTCGAGCGGCTGCAGGCCGCGCGTCAGCGTCGTGCGGTCCATCACCATCGCCTCCGCCAAGCGCGAGACCGCGAGCGGCCCCTCGAAGTGCAGCTTGGCAAGCAACGAGAACTGCGTCGCCCTGAGCCCGCTCGGCTCGAGCGCGGCGTCGTAGAGCTGGGTCACCGCGCGCGCCGCCTTGCGCAGGTTGAAGCACACGCAGCCCGCCGCCTCGTTCACATCCATCGTTGCGTCCCGCCGCGTCATAATAGGCGTATATACACCTATTTTGCGGCGTGTCAAATTTCGGTTTATTGCGGTTCGCTGTTTCGCGCCGTCGGGCGCGCCGCCGCCACTGCTTACGTCAAGGCTGCGTGCCGTTTGAACGCCCATCGGTCATGCGTGATGACCGATGGTATCAGTCGTGGCGCAGCACCGGCGCCGATTGCCGCCCGAGCGCGCGCCACGTGCCGGCGAAGCCGATGACCAGCGCCAGCGCCAGGCAGATCGCGATGTCGGCGAGCGCGGCCGCGGGCGCGAAGCGCCACCCTGCGTTCATCACCTGGGTGACGATGAGATACCCGCCGAGCGCGCCGAGCGCGGTGGCGGCCACGCCGGTGGCCAGGCCGAGCAGCGCGAACTCGGCGAGAAAGGCGGCGGCGATGTCGCCGCGCGTCGCCCCCAGCACCTTGAGGACCACCGCGTCGTAAATGCGCTGGCGGTGGCTCGCGGCCACCGCGCCGCCGACCACGAGCGCGCTGGCGACGAGCGCCAGGCCGGCGACCGCGCGCGCCGCCGCGCCGATCTGCGCCAGCACGCGGGCGACCGAATCGAGCACCTCGCGCACCGAGATCGCGGTGACGTTGGGGAAGCGCGCCGTGACCGCCGCGAACAGCGCTTCCCCAGCGGCGCTGGGCGCGTGCACGGTGGCGATGTGCGTCTGCGGCGCCGCCTCGAGCGCGCCGGGCGCGAAGACGATGACGAAGTTGATGCCGAGCGTCCCCCAGTCGATCTCGCGCAGGTTGGCGACACGCGCGTCGACGGCGCGCCCCAGAACGTTGATCGTCACCGTGTCGCCGACGCCAAGGCCGAGCCCGCGGGCGACGTGCGCGTCGAACGAGACCAGCGGCGGGCCGCGGTAATCGGCCGGCCACCACGCCCCGGCGACGACGCGCGTTCCCGGCGGCGGCGCGGCGGCGTAGGTCAGGCCACGGTCGCTCGCCGTCGCCCAGCGCGCGGACGCCCCGACGCGCACGTCCTCGATCGGCACGCCATTGATTCGGCTGATGCGGCCGCGCAGATGCGGCACGCGCTGGAACCGGCCGACCCCGGGCACGCCGGTCACCGTTTCCTCGAACGCGGCGACCTGGTCGGGCTGGATGTCGATGAAGTAGAACGCCGGCGCCTCCTCGGCGATGAGCGCCTCGACCTGGCGCGCGATGTTGCTCTCGACCTGTCCGACGGCGACGACCAGCGTCAGGCCCATCCCCAGCGCCAGCATCGTCGCTCCGGTCGGGGCGCCCGGCCGGTGCAGGTTGCCGAGCGCCATGCGCAGCGCCGGCCGCCGCGGGTGCGGCGCGGCGCGCGCCAGCCGTTTCAGCCCGTC
>JACZUY010000187.1 GCA_022572945.1 Pseudomonadota bacterium | reverse complement strand
TGATCGTCACCACCTCGAAGCCGATCAGCACGAACAAGACCGAGTTCAGGATCTCGTCGGTGAGCGACCAGAAGGTATGGACGTGCTCGCGGGTGTTGTCGCTCATCGCGAAGCGGGCGCCGTGGTTGCCGATGAACAGCCCGGCCACGACCACCGCGATCGGCCCCGAAACGTGCAGCCGGTGGGCGAGCGCGTAGGTCACGGTGACCAAGGCGAGGGTAATGATGACCTCGATGTTGTGCTCGTCGAGCGTGCGCATGGCGCGGTACGCGACAAACCCCGCCGCCAGGCCGAGCGCCGCGCCGCCGACCGCCTCGGCGAGGAACAGTGCCGCGACCGACGCGGGCCCGAGGTCGGGGCCCGCCGAGCCGGTGGCGATGGCGACGAGGATGGTGAACACGACCACGCCGACGCCGTCGTTGAACAGGCTCTCGCCGGCGATCTTCGCCTGCAGGCTCGCGGGCACCGTGACCCGCTTGAGGATTCCGAGCACGGCGACCGGATCGGTCGGCGAGATCAGCGCGCCGAACACCAGGCAGTAGACGAACGGCACCGCCAGGCCGACCGCGTCGAAGACGAACCACATGCCGGCGCCGACCAGCGCCGTGGAAATCAGCAGGCCCACCGTCGCCATGGTGGCGATCGCCCACTTGCGCCGCGCGAGCTCGGCGAGGTCGACGTGGAGCGCGCCGGCGAACAGGAGAAAGCTCAAAAACCCCTTCATCAGCGTCTCGGTCAGGTCGATCGCGTCGAGCAGCCCGCGCACCGTGCGTCGCAGGCCCCAGGCCGGCGCGGCGGCGTCGACCGCCAGCACCGCGAGCGACACGGCGAGCGCGATGACCACGAGGCCGATCGTATGCGGCAGCTTCAGGAGCTTGTGGTTGAGATAGCCGAACAGCGCGGCGAGCCCGAGCAGCAGGGCGACGAGTTCGAAGGCGGCGACCATGGCGGGTGGCTCGCGCGTGATGGCGACGGGACCCCACAGGTACCCGAAGCCTCCCCGCCCGGCAAGCGCCCAGCGCCTCGAAACGGCCCGGGGTGGGGCGCGCGGCCGGCAAGCGCCAACAACACTTCCGCCCGACGCATCCAGACCTCCTTTCCAGAGGCCCGGATCAAACCCGACAGATCACGTGTTACCCACGGCGGACATGTCATCTGTTACCGACACCCCGCCCGGGGCGGACTTGCGCACGCTCCGGCGCGGCCTTAGGTTAGAGCGTAATCCGAGCGATTCCCCTCGATCGGATTACGCCAGCCCGCGACCGCGGGCCGCCGCCAATGCGGCGGAAGCCCGCGTGGCGATTGAACGCAGTTCACCTTTATTGTGTAAAGGTGAACGAATAATGCTCTAAGTCCATCGCCGCGCCGGCGGCGGGGCCGAACATATGCTGAACGGAAAACGCATTCTCCTGATCATCGCGGGCGGCATCGCCGCCTACAAGGCGCTCGAGCTGATCCGCCGGCTGCGCGAGCGCGGCGCCGCGGTGCGCTGCGTCCTCACCGGGGGCGGCGCCCGGTTCGTCACCCCGCTGTCGGTCGCGTCGCTCTCGGGCGACAAGGTCTACACCGATCTGTTCTCGCTCACCGACGAGGCCGAGATGGGCCACATCGAGCTGTCGCGCGCGGCCGATCTCGTCGTCGTCGCGCCGGCGACCGCCGATCTGTTGGCGAGGATGGCCCACGGCCGCGCCGACGACCTGGCCGCGACCGCGCTGCTCGCCACCGACAAGTCGGTGCTCGTCGCCCCGGCGATGAACCTGCGCATGTGGCTCAATCCGGCGACCCAGGCCAACATGGCGACGCTCGCCGCGCGCGGCGTGCTCACCGTGGGCCCCAACGAGGGCGACATGGCGTGCGGCGAGTACGGCCCGGGCCGCATGGCCGAAGCGGACGAAATCGTGTCGGCGGTCGAGAATTTCTTCGGCGCCGGTGCGCCGCTTTCCGGCCGCCGCGCGCTGGTCACCAGCGGCCCGACGCACGAGGCGATCGATCCGGTGCGCTACCTCGCCAACCGCTCGTCGGGCAAGCAGGGCCACGCCATCGCGCTCGCCTGCGCCCGCCTCGGCGCCGAGGTGACGCTGGTCTCGGGCCCGACCGCGCTAGCCGACCCCGCCGGGGTGAGCGTGGTGCGCATCGAATCGGCCGAGGAGATGCTCGCGGCCTGCATGGCGGCGCTGCCGGTCGACGTGGCGGTGTGCGCCGCGGCGGTCTCCGACTGGCGGCCAGCTTCGCCGCGCGAGCAGAAGATCAAGAAGGACGGCGCGGCGCCCGAGCTCGCGCTCGCCGAGAACCCCGACATCCTCGCCGACCTCTGCGCCGCCGGCAACCGCCGGCCCGGGCTCGTCGTCGGCTTCGCCGCCGAAACCGAGTCGGTGGTCGACAACGCCCGCGCCAAGCTCGCGCGCAAGGGCTGCGACTGGATCGTCGCCAACGATGTCTCGCCCGCGACCGGCGCCATCGGCGGCGACGACAACACGGTGCACCTGATTACCGCCGAGAGCGTCGAGGACTGGCCGACGATGAGCAAAGGCGCGGTCGCCGAGCGCCTGGCCGCGCGCATCGCCGAACACCTTAAAGCGGGCAAGAACCGTGCGTAATTCGTGCTCTTTGACACGCGTGATGTGATGCCATGAGGAGGTCCGGAAAATGAGTGTGATCCCCCTTACAACTGAAGGACAGTATCCCACGGTTGTTACCAATAAAGACGAATTTAAGCGGGACGGCAACGCGATACTGATAATGCCATTGGATAAGAAACAACTTAGCCCAGACAGTAAGGACCGTAATAGTGTATACCGTAATGACTGTAATAGTTGTTACGATTTACGCGTCGGTCCCCTATACTTTGATCATCGAAACGCTGAGGATGACGGCGGCCGAGAGTTGGGCGAACGCGGCGCGATTAATATACTCCCCGGCATGGCGGTCATTATTCAGACAGAGGAAGAAGTTCGATTTCCGAAAACAGCTTTTGGGCAAATTGTTCCCAGAATATATTGGTTGCAGAAGGGTCTATCAAACACTCCCTCTAAAGTGGATCCTGGATACGAGGGGCATTTACTGATTACGGTATTCAACCATGGAAAACGGTCGGTACCTCTTAAGCGGCGCGAACGATTTTGCTCATTTTATGCCATGACCGTGGGCGAACAAATTCGACCCTACGAGGGGAAGGAGAAAAAAATCGGAGGTCGGGGGACTATGCGCCCATGGCAGCGATTGCGAGATCGTCTCGAAGCGAATATCAGTGCGGTTACCGCTCTTCTCATGATCGTAGTCGCGTTTAACATAATACTTTCAATAATTAGCATTACATTACAATTTGCAGGAACGAGCCTCAGCGGCCTTGCTGGCGAAAGCTAGCGGGGGTGACCGCGATGGACTTCACCGAAGCCCAGCTCCACCGCTACGCGCGCCACATCATCCTGCCCGAGGTCGGCGGCGAGGGGCAGGCGAAGCTGATCGCGGCCAAGGTGCTGGTGGTCGGCGCCGGCGGCCTCGGCTCGCCGTTGCTGATGTACCTCGCGGCGGCGGGGGTGGGAACGCTCGGCGTCGTCGACGACGACCGGGTCGAGCTCTCCAACCTGCAGCGTCAGATCATCCACGCCACCTCGCGCGTCGGCGCGCCCAAGGCGGAGAGCGCGAAGGCGACGCTGCACGAGATCAACCCCGAGGTCCGTGTCGTGGCGCACGCCGAGCGGATGACCGCCGACAACGCGCTGGCGCTGATCGAGCCATACGACGTCGTCGCCGACGGCTCGGACAACTTCGCCACCCGTTACCTCGTCAACGACGCCTGTTACTTCGCCAAGACGCCGCTGGTGTCGGCGGCGCTGCTGCGCTTCGACGGGCAGATATCGACGTTCAAGGCGTACCAGGGCGGCGACAACCCGTGCTACCGCTGCCTGTTCCGCGAGGCGCCGCCCGCGGGGCAGATCCCGTCGTGCGCGGAGGCCGGCATCCTCGGCGCGCTCGCCGGCGCGCTCGGCTCGATGCAGGCGACCGAGGTGATCAAGGAGATCCTGGGCATCGGCGACAGCCTCTCGGGCTGGCTGGTGATGTACGACGCGCTGGCGACGCGCTTCCACAAGGTGAAGGTGAAGCCCGACCCCGCGTGCCCGCTGTGCGGCGCGCACCCGACGATCACGGAGCTGGCGATCGATCGCGCCGGAGGCGATGCCTGCCGCGCCTGACAAGCTTTCCATCGTCGTCTTCTCGGGCGACTTCGAGCGCGTGCATTATGCGCTGTCGATGGCCGCCGCGGCGGCCGCGATCGACAAGCCGGCGACGCTGTTCTTCACCATGGGCGCGATCCACATGCTCGGCCACAGGCTCGACGACGGGCGGCCGGGGTGGCAGGCGCTGCCCGGCGCGGCGGAGCGCGACGCCGAGTTCGCGGACCGCGGCGTGGCCACCTTCGAGGAGCTGTTCTCGGCCTGCGTCGCGCTCGACGTGAAGATGCTGGTGTGCGAGATGGGCCTGCGCGCGGTC
>JACZUY010000186.1 GCA_022572945.1 Pseudomonadota bacterium | reverse complement strand
TAGAGGTCCTTGGAACCAAAACTGTTGGTATCGAGCGTGCCCTGGTCATCGGTGTAGAAGATGACGACGTTGGGCTTTTCGGCGGCCGGGGGCGGCGCGGCCGCCGCGGCGAGCCTTTGCAAGAGCTCGCGCAGGTCCTTGGCCTCGGCCGCGAGCCGCGCGGCCGCACGGCCGGCTTCGCGGTGCTTCGCCAGGGTTTCGCGCTGCAACGCGAGCTTGCGCGCGTGCAGCGGCGCGAGCCGCCGCCGTTCGGCGGCGAGACGGTCGGTCGCCGCCGCGAGCTCGAGCCGTTCGGTGGCGATCTCGCGGCGAAGCCGGGTGAGCGCGTCGAGTTCGGCGCGCAGGCGTCGGGCCTCGTCGTCGAGCAGAGGCACCACGGCGCCGAGGAGCAGGCTGGTGCGGATCGTGTCGTCGATCGCCGCCGGCGCGGCGATCAGGGCCTCCGGCGATTGGCGGCCGAGCCGCAGAAGCGCGCCCAACGTCGCCGCGAGCGTCGCCCGGCGCCGGCGCAGCGTTGCGCTCTTGTCCGCTTCCTCGCGGGCGAGCCCGGAGAGGCGCGCCTCGAGCGTGGTCACGTGCTCTTCGTAGTTCTGCGAGGCGTGGGCGGCCTCGATCAGATCGGCGCGCAACCCCGCGACCTCGCGCGCGAGCGCCGCGGCGGAGCTTTCCAGCCGCTCGCCCTGCGCGCGCTCCTGCTCGAGCGCGCGTTCGATCGACTCGAGCTTCTGGTCGACCTCGTCGATGCCGGCGAAGGCGTGTGGCGCGGCGGCGACGCCGGTGAGGACCGCGAGCACGACCGCCGCAACCGGCCCGGACCGAGTCCTAGGCGTGGGCATGGCGGACGCCTGCTTTCGCCGGGGGCGCTGGCGCGAGCAGCGATTCCGCGGTCATCTCCTCGGGCCGGGGCAGGCCGAGGAGATCGAGCACGGTGGGCGCCACGTCGGCGAGACGCCCGTCGCGCACCGTCGCTTCGCTGGCGCCGACGACGATGAACGGCACCGGGTTCGAGGTGTGGGCGGTGTGCGGCTGGTCGCTCGCGGGGTCGCGCATCATCTCGGCGTTGCCGTGATCCGAGGTGATGATCAGCGCGCCGCCCGCGGCGTCGACCGCGTCGGCGAGGCGCCCGAGGCAGGCGTCGACGGTTTCCGCAGCGCGGATGGCGGCGTCGAGCTTGCCGGTGTGGCCGACCATGTCGCCGTTGGCGTAGTTGACGACGATGAGGTCGAAACGCCCGCCGGCGACCGCCTCGACCAGCCTGTCGGTGACCTCGACGGCCGACATCTCGGGCTCGAGATCGTAGGTCGCGACCCTGGGCGAGGGCACGAGGATGCGCTCTTCGCCGGGAAACAGGCGTTCCTCGCCGCCGTTGAGGAAGAAGGTGACGTGCGCGTACTTCTCGGTCTCGGCGATGCGCAGCTGCGTCATCCCCGCCTCGGCCACCACCTCGCCGAGACTCCGCGCCGGCCGCTCGGGCGGGAACAGCGTGGTCAGGAATTCGTTGAGCTCGGCCGCGTATTCGGTCATGCCGCAGGCGGCGGCGAACGCGACCGTCCGCTCCCGCGCGAACCCCTCGAACGCCGGGTCGAGGAGGGCGGCGAGAATCTCCCGAACGCGGTCGGCGCGGAAGTTGGCCATGAGGATCCCGTCGCCGTCGTTCATGCCGGCGTAGCCGCCGACCACGGTGGGCGCAACGAACTCGTCGGTTTCGCCGCGCGCGTAACCCCCGGCGACCGCCGCGTCGGCGTCGGTGGCGCTTTCGCCTTGGGCCGAGACCAGGGCGTCGTAAGCCCTGGCGACGCGCTGCCAGCGCTTGTCGCGGTCCATGGCGTAGTAACGCCCGCTCACCGTGACGATGCGCGCGCCCGCGACGCCGGCGATGTCGGCCTTGAATTCGTCGAGATAGTCCGGCGCGCTCGAAGGCGGCGTGTCGCGGCCGTCGAGGAACGCGTGGACCGCGACCGGCACGCCCCGGCCGGCCACCGCGCGGGCGAGCGCGGCGATGTGCCGCTGGTGGCTGTGCACCCCGCCCGGCGACATCAGCCCCATCAGGTGGCACGCGCCGCCGCTCTCGCTGAGGGCGTCAATGAACGCTTCGAGCGTGGGGTTGGCGGCGAGCGAGCCGTCGGCGACCGCCCGGTCGATGCGTGGCAGGTTCTGCATCACCACGCGGCCCGCGCCGATGTTCATGTGGCCGACCTCGGAGTTGCCCATCTGACCGTCGGGCAGACCGACATCGGCGTTCGACGCCTCGAGGAGGCTGTGCGGGCAGGTCGCGACCAGCCGGTCCCACACCGGCGTTCGGGCCTGGGCGATGGCGTTGTCCTCGCGCTCGTTGCGGTGGCCCCAGCCGTCGAGGATGCACAGAACGACGGGGCGGAAGCGGCGGGTCGCTTTCATGCGTCGGACTTATAACAGCAAGGGCGCGCCATTTGTAGCCGCGTGCTCGGGCCGACGACCCCGGTTCATCTCACCGCAGGTTAGTATCAGTTGCCCAGCGCGGCGGACTTCTCGTCCTCCGGAAAATCCACCGTCCACATCTTTTCGAGGTTGTAGAAGGTGCGGATCTCGGGGCGGAAGAGGTGGATGATCGTGTCGCCCGCGTCCAGCAGCACCCAGTCGCACCGGCCCATGCCCTCGACGCCGGGCCGGCCGAACTTCGCGGACTTGATGGTTTTGACTAGGTTTTGGGCGAGGCCGCTGATTTGGCGCCGGGAGCGGCCGGTGGCGATGACCATGTAATCGGCGATGGTGGTCTTGCCGGCGAGATCAACGACGATGACATCCTCGGCCTTGCTGTCCTCGAGGGTGGACATGATCAGCGCGAGGAGCGCCGACGATTTGAGCCGGCTGTCGTGTATGCGGGTTATGTGTCGCTCCTTGCCTTGTCTGCACCCGGTTTCGCCGCGCGGCGAATCTCCGTGGCGCACGCGGCGTTGAGCCGGCCGCGGACGAACACCCACGCCGGCGGCGGCGATACGGCCAGCTTCCGCGCCCGGCGTGCATCGACGCGCTCGCGGGCGTAACGCCGGGCCGCCCGACCGGCCAACGCCTTGTAACAATAGGATGGCCGGTCGAAGACGGCAATGGGCGCGCGCGCGAAAATCGCCGTCCAGTCCTTCCAGCGGGGAATCTGCACCAGGTTGTCGGCGCCCATCAGCCACACGAAGGCGGTCCGCGGGAAGCGCCTCGTGAGCGCGTCGAGCGTGTCGGCGGTATAGCGCGTGCCGAGCCGGCGCTCGAGGTCGCTGACCACGATTCGCGGGTGGCGCGCGAGGGCGCGCGCGGCGCCGACGCGCGCCGCGAACGAGGCCATGCCGCGGCCGGGCTTCAACGGGTTCTGCGGCGAAACCAGCCACCACACTTCATCAAGCCCGAGCGCGCGCAGCGCCATGAGGCTGATGTGGAGATGGCCGTCATGCGCCGGGTTGAACGACCCGCCGAGAAGGCCGACGCGGCGCGCCCGGCGCGGGGGCGGGGCTTCGGTTAGTTTCCACACAACGTGCCGAAGCCGCCGTGGATAGAGAATAAGGCGGTACTGGAGCCAGCCCCTGGTGATATAGTGTTTGTCATGGAGTACCGGAAATATATCACGCTGGAACCCGGGAAGCGGGGCGGAAAGCCGTGTATTCGGGGTATGCGCATCACCGTTTACGACGTTCTCGGCTGGCTCGCGTCGGGCATGTCTGAAGACGCGATATTGCGCGATTTTCCCGAACTCGCGCGCGATGACATCAAGGCCTGTCTCGCATTTGCGGCTGATCGTGAGCGTCAAACGACCTCCATTGTAGCTTGAAACTGCTCTTGGATCAGAACCTTTCGCACCGTCTGATCCAGGCGCTGAACAAGCTCTATCCCGGTTCGACCCACGTTCGGATGGTCGGGCTAGAAAGAGCGAGCGATGCAGAGATTTGGGATTACGCCAAAACCCACGGCTTTATCATCGTCTCCCAGGACGCCGATTTTCAGGAGTTGGTGCAGCTTCATGGTGGCCCGCCCAAGGTGATTTGGCTGCAGTCCGCCAACACATCAACCGAGGCGATGCGGTCTTTACTGATGGCCGGGCACGGAAGGATCGAGCAATTTCTGCAGGATCCGGAATCGTCGTGTCTGGTGTTGGCCGCAGCAGATCGGCCCCGATCCCGGTGATTGTTCAGTAGCGGCCGGAACGACCCGCCGAGCAGGCCGACGCGGCGCCCGGGCGCCCGGCGCGGGGGCGGGGCTTCGGTCACGGACCGGATCAGGGGCGGACCTGCCCGCTGCCGCGGACGACGTACTTGTAGCTGGTGAGCTGCTCGACGCCGACCGGTCCGCGGGCGTGCAGCTTGCCGGTCGAGATGCCGATCTCGGCGCCCATGCCGAACTCGCCGCCGTCGGCGTACTGGGTCGAGGCGTTGTGCAGCACGATGGCGCTGTCGACGCGCTCGAGGAAGGCCTTCGCCGCGGCCTCGTCGGCGGTGACGATCGACTCGGTGTGGTGCGAGCCGTGGCGCGCGATGTGCTCGATCGCCTCGTCGACGCCGTC
>JACZUY010000185.1 GCA_022572945.1 Pseudomonadota bacterium | reverse complement strand
GGCGCCAGCAGGAAGGGGAGCAGTGCGTCGCGGTCCGTCCAGGCGCGGGCCGCGGCCGAGTTCATTGCCAGCTTGAAGATGCTGCGGGCGCCGATCTGGGGGTCGAGTTCGCCCGAGAGGCCGAACAGCTCCTTCGCGGCCGCGTCGTTGCACCACTCGACGAGGAAGTTGTAGTTCACCATGTAGGCGGGCGCATCGATCTGGTCGAGCGTGAGCTTCACGCCTGCATCGGGCCGCTGCGCGCGCGTGGGTGGCTCGACGCGTTCCCCCTCGGCTTCGGGCAAGGAAGGCAGGGCCTCCTCGCTCTCGGCCAGCTTCGCCGCGATTTGGTCCATGGTCAGCCCCTCCTTCTTGAGGCTCTTGACCGTCTCGACGCGGGTGAACGCGTGGTCGGGAAAATAGCCGAGCTGATACCCGCGAGCGGGCTCTCCGCCGGCACCATCGCGCGCTTGAAAAGACCGAGCGTCTTTACCAATTTTTGCATCCTCGCACCTCCTTCTTTTCTCCGCATCCCACCCTCTTCCTGTTTTGGGGGTGAGGTGTCCGCGCCTCTTGTTTGGATTTAGCAAGTCTAACTAGACAGTCTATCATCGACATATTCAATTGTCAACTCTGTGTGTTTACGGAGTCATCTTTCTCAGCTCAAGATAGCTAGATCAGACTCAACACATTAAAAATAAAGAAAATATTTCACCCGACGCCCGTACCGTTTCCGTCGACAGATTGGCGCCCTGAGATAGACTGCCGGCGAGCGGGCGTGACTTGTCGAAAAATCAAATCGACTGATCAATTATACAATATGAGCAGCAAGGATGCGTGGAAGTAGAAAGAATAATCGCTACGATGATCACGCGAGTAAACCGATTTACCGGGCAATATGCGCTCAACCTAATCGCACAATGCTGACCAGTAAGGAATTGCTAGCGCGGACAGGCATATCGCGCGCCACGCTGAACAACTACATCGCCCTCGGCGTTCTCCCCAAGCCCACGGTGATGCAGCCGACGGCGCGGGGCGAGCGGGCCCGCCGGCTCGGCTACTTTCCCGACGACGCGGTCGATCGCATTCAGACCGTCCAACGGCTCAAGGCCGAGGGGTTCAGCATCGCGGAAATCGCGGAAAGGTTGGGCGGCACCGCCGCCCCCGGGGGCGACCCTGGCGAAGGCGGGCGCGAGCCGGCAGCCGCGACCCGCACCGAACGCCCCCCGCAGCCCGAGCAACGCATCCGCGGCCTGCCGAAAGACGGTCGTCCCGTCCTCACCCCGCTCTGCGCTGTCGCCGTGGCGCTCGATAGCGCCGACAAGATCCGCGCTGCGCTGCCGCTGGAGGAGTACGTCGAGGTGATCGATCAAATCCTGGCGTTGCTCGAGGGTGTCCTCGGCGACCACCATGGCGGCCCGAGCAGTCATCGGGATGCCCGTTTCGTATGCTACTTGTTCCCACAGAGCGGCCGCAGCTACCTGCTCGACGCCCTGCTCGCCGCGCAGACGCTAAAGGAGCGAATGGCGGCGATTAGCGGCGAGTGGCAGCGCCGCAAGGCGTGGACGAACGAGCTCCATCTGAACATCGGACTGCACGCGGCGGAGGACTGGATCGCGGAGTTCCGCTCCACCACCGGATTCGCCTGCAGCACGCTCGGCGACACCGCCCATCAGGCCGCCCAGATCTGTCGATTCGCGCGTCTCGGCACGGTGTGGGCGAGCAAGGTGCTGATCGCCAAGCTGACGCGCGAGGAGCGCGCACTAGTCCGCTTCGGCATCCACCGGACTACCTCGGACGGCCGCCAAGTCCTCGTTCCGCAGACCTATGCGCGGGTTTGCGATCTCGCCGATCTGAGCGAACCGAGGTACGTGTCGCTTCGCGACGTTGCCGTCGTGGCCGTGACCGAGGTGTTAGACGTGGAGCGTGCCACTCCTGCGGTTGGCTCGCAGGGTCGAAGCTGAAGCGCTTTGGGCGCTGAAGCTGTTTGGCATCGAACGACAATTCGCCGATATTCGCGCAAGTAGGGGCGATCAGGATCCATTTACGACCGCTTTGGCCGGCGGCGGCAGCCGCCGGGTCAGCCTCCGAGCTCGCACCACACGGGCGTGTGGTCGGACGCCTTGTCGCGGCCGCGCGGGTCGCGGTCGACGTCGCACGTCTCGAGCCGGTCGGCCGCCTGCGGCGAGAGCAGAAGGTGGTCGATGCGCAGCCCCTCGTCGCGTTGCCAGCGGCCTTTCTGGTAGTCCCAGAAGGTGTAGGCGCCGGCGGCGTCCGGGTGCAGCGCCCGATAGGCGTCGGTGAGCCCGAGGTGGACGACGGCGCGATAGCGGGCGCGCGTATCGGGCCGGCACAGCGCGTCGCCGGCCCACGCGGCCGGGTCGTAGACGTCGCGGTCCTCGGGCGCGACGTTGTAGTCGCCGCCGAGCACAAACGCCTCTTCGATCCCGAGCAGGTCGCCGACGTGGTCGTAGAGCCGCTCCATCCAACCCAGCTTGTAGGGGAACTTGGGCGAGTCCACCGGATTGCCGTTGGGCAGGTAGATCGAGGCCACCCGCACCCCGCCGACGATCGCTTCGATGTAGCGCGCCTGGTCGTCGGCGTCGTCGCCGGGAAGTCGCATCAGCACGTCCTCGATCGGCGGCTTCGACAGGATGGCGACGCCATTGTAGCTCTTCTGCCCGCACACCGCGACGTTGTAGCCGAGATCGCCGATCTCGAGCTCGGGGAATCCTTCGGCGACGGTCTTGATCTCCTGCAACAGCGCCACGTCGGGCGCCGCGCTCGCGAGCCACTCGAGCACGCGGGGCAACCGCGCCCGGACCGAATTGACGTTCCACGTGGCGATCTTCATGCGCTCCGCCGCCGCCAGACGAACGTCATAAATAGCATAAAAAAGCCCGCTCAATCGCGGGCCGCGGCGGCGATGGCGCGAGGCGGGTCACATCGCGACGGCGAACGAGTTGCCGCAGCTGCACGACGACGTGGCGTTGGGGTTGGTGATCGTGAAGTGCGAACCGGCGATGTCGTCGACGTAGTCGACCTCAGAGCCGGCGAGATACATCAGCGACAGGGCGTCCACCACCACCTTGGCGCCATCGCGCTCGACCACGGTTTCGCCGTCCTCGACCCGTTCGTCGAGGCTGAAGCCGTACTGGAACCCGGAACAGCCGCCGCCGGCCACGGCGACGCGCAGCCTGACGTCGGCGTTGTCGTCCTGGGCGATCAGATGCGCGATCCGGCGCGCCGCCCGTTCGGAGATGGTGATCGGCGAGTCTCCCGCCATTGCGTGCTCCGGGCCGGTTCGATCGAGGCGCCGAACGGGGCGCCCGCATCTGGTATGTATGCCACCGCCGGCTTTTGTCAATCGCGCCGATTGTACCGTTGATCGCGGCGCGCCGCGACTGTAGCTTCGCGCCATGTCCTCCGCCGCGCCGGTTGACGATCGCATCGCGGCTTACGCTTGCAAGCCGCACCGTAGCCGTGGCCGCCGCAACCCCGAGGCCGAGAGCGCGACGCGCACCCGGTTCCAGCGCGACCGCGACCGCGTCATCCATTCGGCCGCGTTCCGCCGGCTGATGCACAAGACCCAGGTGTTCGTCCACCACGAGGGCGACCACTACCGCACGCGGCTCACCCACAGCCTCGAGGTCGCCCAGATCGCCCGCTCGATCGCCCGCGTGCTCGGGCTCGACGAGGACCTCGCCGAGGCGCTGTCGCTCGCCCACGACCTCGGCCACACGCCCTTCGGCCACGCCGGCGGGGACGCGCTGGATGAGGCGATGGCGCCGTGGGGCGGCTTCGATCACAACGCCCAGACCTTGCGCATCGTCACCCGGCTCGAGGCGCGCTACGCCGCGTTCGACGGCCTCAATCTCACTTGGGAGACGCTCGAGGGTTTGGTCAAGCACAACGGGCCGCTTGCCGCCGACGCGGTTCCGGCGGCGATCGCCGAGTACGTCGCCGAGCACGATCTCGAGCTCGACAGCTTCGCCGGCGCCGAGGCGCAAGTCGCCGCCATCGCCGACGACATCGCTTACAACAACCACGACATCGACGACGGGCTGCGGGCGCGGCTGTTCACCGTCGACGACCTCGCCGGCGTGCCGCTCGCCGGCCCCATCTTCGCCGAGATCGCCGAGGATCACCCGGCGCTCGACGAGGCCCGGCTGATCCACGAATCGGTGCGCCGCATGATCGACGCGATGGTCAACGACGTCATCGCCGAGACGCGCCGCCGAGTCAGCCGGGCGCGGCCCGAAAGCGCCGACGCGGTGCGTCGCCTCGGCCGGCCGCTGGTCGCCTTCTCGGACGAGATGCGCGGCCACGATCGCGCCCTCAAGGCGTTCCTCGGCGAAAACATGTACCGTCACGACCGGGTCACCCGTATAACCGACGTGGTGCAACCCGTGGTGCGCGAGCTGTTTACGGCGTTCATGGCCGATGCCGGGCAATTGCCGGCGGACTGGCGCGAACGCGCGGCGGGCGCTACGGAACCGCGCCGCGCGCGCCTCGTGGCCGACTACATCGCCGGCATGACCGACCGCTTCGCGATC
>JACZUY010000184.1 GCA_022572945.1 Pseudomonadota bacterium | reverse complement strand
CCGCCCCGCCGGCGGCAAGGGCGGCGCGGAGGACAAGATCGAGGCGATGCGCGGCGCCGGCATCACGGTGGCCGATTCGCCGGCAAGCCTCGGGGACACCATGTTGAAGGTTATGAACGGTTAGCATCGGGCGCGCGCCTTCCGCCCCCCGCGGAGGCGCGCCGGCGACGGCGTTTGAAAGGTGTAACGATCGAATCATGGCACGACAGCTCGAAGAAACCTCATTCCTGTACGGCGCCAACAGCATCTTCATCGAGGAGCTCTACAGCCGCTACCTGAACGACCCGGCCTCGGTCGATTCGAGCTGGCAGGGTTTCTTCGCCGGCCTCGGCGACGACGCCCGCGCGGTGCTGGACGAGGCCCGCGGGGCCCCCTGGGCGCCACGCGGGTCCGCCGTCGTCGGGAACGGCGGCGACGCGCAGACCGCGCTGGCGCCGGCCGCGCCGGTTTCCGCGCCGGCTCCCGACGTGGTGCGCTCGGCGGCGCGTGACAGCATCCGGCTGATCATGATGATCCGCGCCTATCGCGTGCGCGGGCACCTGATCGCCGACCTCGACCCGCTCGGCCTCGACGGCGAGAAGCACCACGCCGAGCTCGATCCCGCGACCTACGGCTTCACGCCCGAGGATTATGACCGCGAGTACTTCCTCGACGGCGTGCTCGGGCTCGAGAAGGCGACGCTGCGCGAGGCGCTCGGCATCGTCAAGCAAACCTATTGCTCGAAGATCGGCGTCGAGTACATGCACATCCAGTATCCCGACCAGAAGTCGTGGCTGCAGCAGCGGGTCGAGAGCTCGCGCAACGTTCCCGAGCTGACCGACGAGGACCGCAAGCGAATCTTGCGCGATCTCTATTCGTCGGAGGGGTTCGAGCGCTTCCTGCACATCAAGTACCCGGGCACCAAGCGATTCTCGCTCGAGGGCGCGGAGAGCACGATTCCGATGCTCGAGGCGATCATCCGCAAGGCGGGCGACCTCGGCGTCGAGGAGATCGTCCTCGGCATGCCGCACCGCGGCCGGCTGAACGTGCTGACCAAGGTGATGGGCAAGTCGTACGCCGCGGTGTTCTCCGAGTTCCAGGGCGAATCGGCCAACCCCGACGACGTCCAGGGCTCGGGCGACGTCAAGTACCACCTCGGCGTCTCGTCGGACCGCGACCTCGCGAACGGCAAGACGATCCACCTCAGCCTGGCCGCCAATCCGTCGCACCTCGAGGCGGTCAACCCCGTGGTCGAGGGCAAGACCCGCGCCAAGCAGGCCCAGCGCGGCGACGACAAGCGCCAGAAGGTGATGAGCGTCCTGCTGCACGGCGACGCGGCCTTCGCCGGCCAGGGCCTGGTCGCCGAGACGCTGGGTCTTTCGCAGATTCGCGGGCACCGCACCGGCGGCACGATTCACATCATCGTCAACAACCAGATCGGCTTCACCACCAGCCCCAAATTCTTGCGCTCGTCGCCCTATCCCTCGGACGTCGCCAAGATGGTTCAGGCGCCGATCTTCCACGTCAACGGCGACGACCCCGAGGCGGTGGTCCACGTCGCGCACATGGCGGTCGAGTTCCGCCAGCGCTTCAACCGCGACGTCATCATCGACATGTTCTGCTACCGCCGCCACGGCCACAACGAGGGCGACGAACCCGCGTTCACCCAGCCGCTGATGTACCGCGAGATCGCCCAGCATCCGACGACGCGCCAGCTCTATACCGAGAAGCTCATCGCCGACGGCGTGCTCGCGCCGCGCGAGGCCGAGGCGCTGATCAAGGAGTTCGACGACCGCCTCGAAGGCGAGCTCGAGGCGTCGAAGAGCTACCGTCCCAACAAGGCGGACATGCTCGAAGGCGCGTGGGAAGGTATCGAGGTGGCCGAGGCCAAGGGTCCGCGCCGCGGCAAGACCGCGGTGCCGATCAAGCTGCTGCGCGAGACCGGCCTCTCGATCTCGGCCAAGCCCGCGTCGGTCAATCTCAACCGCAAGGTCGAGCGCTTGCTCAACAACCGCCGCGCAATGATCGAGAGCGGCGAGGGCATCGACTGGGCGACCGCCGAAACGCTCGCTTTCGGCACGCTTGTGTGCGAGGGCAACGGCGTGCGTCTGGTGGGGCAGGACTCGGGGCGCGGCACCTTCAGCCAGCGCCACTCGGTATTCACCGACCAGATCACCGAGGAACGCTACGTGCCCTTGAACCACATCCGTCCGGGGCAGGCCAACTACGAGGTCATCGACAGCATGCTGTCGGAGGCCGCGGTGCTCGGCTACGAGTACGGCTATGCGCTCGCCGACCCCAACACCCTGGTGCTGTGGGAGGCGCAGTTCGGCGATTTCGCCAACGGCGCCCAAGTGATCATCGACCAGTTCATCGCCCCCGGCGAGTCCAAGTGGCTGCGCATGTGCGGGCTGGTGATGCTGCTGCCGCACGGCTACGACGGGCAGGGATCCGAGCACTCTTCGGCGCGGCTCGAGCGTTTCCTCCAGCTCTGCGCCGAGGACAACATGCAGGTCGTCAACTGCTCGACGCCGGCGTCGTACTTCCACGTGCTCAGGCGCCAGATGCGGCGCAACTTCCGCAAGCCGCTGGTGGTGATGACGCCCAAGTCGCTGTTGCGCCACAAGCGTTGCGTGTCACGCCTCGCCGACATGGGACCGGGCACCGCGTTCCACCGCGTTCTCTACGAGGACGAGATGCCGGCGCCCGACGGGAACATCCGCCGCGTCGTGGTGTGTAGCGGCAAGCTGTTCTACGACCTCGAGGCCGAGCGCGACCAACGCGGCGCGAAAGAGATCACCATGCTGCGCCTCGAGCAGCTCGCGCCGTGGCCGAAAACGCCGCTCAGGGAGCAGCTCGGGCGCTTCCCCCAGGCCGATGTCGTGTGGTGCCAGGAGGAGCCGGAGAACATGGGGGCGTGGACCTATGTCGCGCCCCGCATCGAATCGATTCTCAAGCGGCTCGACGGCGCGTGCAAACGGCCGCGCTACGTCGGCCGCCCCGGGGCGGCGTCGCCCGCCACCGGCTTGTTGAAGGTCCACCAGCGCGAGCAGGCCGAGCTGGTCGACACGGCATTGACGCTGTAGGCGCCGCCTGCGGGCGCCGGACGATTTTAGGAGCAGACGGGATCGGAACGGCGATGAGCGTGGAGATCAAGGTGCCGACGCTCGGCGAATCGGTGACCGAGGCGACGGTCGCGCAGTGGTTCAAGGACGCCGGCGAGGCGATCAGCGCGGGCGAGACGCTGGTCGAGCTCGAGACCGACAAGGTGACGCTCGAGGTCCCGGCGCCCGCGAGCGGAATCCTCAGCGAGATTCGCGTCGACGTTGGCGCCAACGTCGAGGCCGGCGCGACGCTCGGCACGATCGAGGAGGGCGCCGCCAGCGAGGTCGCCGTCGCTTTGGCGCCGGCCGAGGCGCCCCCTGCCGACCGGCGGATGGCACCTGCGGTGCGCAAGCTGGTCGCCGAACACGATCTCGACCCCGCGGCGATTCCCGCGACCGGCAAGGACGGCCGCGTGACCAAGGGCGACGTGCTCAAGTTCATCGAGCGCCCCGACCCGGCCGAGTCCGCGCCCGAGCCGCCGCCCCCGCCGGTTCCCGCACGCCCGCGCGCCGAGGCCGGGCGCGAGGAGCGGGTGCGCATGACCCGGTTGCGCCAGCGCATCGCCGAACGCCTCAAAGAGGCGCAGCACACCGCCGCCATCCTGACCACGTTCAACGAAGCGGACATGTCGGAGGTGATGGCGCTCAGGAAGCAATACCGCGAGTCGTTCGAGAAGAAGCACGGGGTTCGGCTCGGCTTCATGTCGTTCTTCGTGCGCGCGGTGATCACCGCGCTCAAGGAACTGCCCGCGGTCAACGCCGAGATCGACGGCGCCGACATCGTCTACAAGAACTACTACAACATCGGCGTCGCCGTCGGCTCGCCCCAGGGGCTGGTCGTTCCGGTGCTGCGCGACGCCGACACGATGGGCTTCGCCGGGATCGAGAGCGCCATCCGCGAGCTTGCGCTCAAGGCGCGTGACGGCAAGCTCGCGCTCGACGACCTGATGGGCGGCACCTTCACCATCACCAACGGCGGCATTTATGGCTCGCTCCTCTCGACGCCGATCCTCAATCCGCCGCAGTCGGGCATTCTCGGCATGCACAAGATCCAGGAGCGGGCGATGGTGATCGACGGCAAGGTCGAGGTCCGGCCGATGATGTACCTGGCGCTGAGCTACGACCACCGTGTCATCGACGGGCGCGAGGCGGTCACCTTCCTGGTCCGCGTCAAGGAATGCATCGAGGACCCGCAGCGCCTGCTGCTCGACGTCTGAGACGATAACCACGCGCGAACGCCGGGAAAACGGCGAAGGGAGGCAACCATGGCCGAGGACAGTTTCGACGTCGTCGTCATCGGCGGCGGCCCGGGCGGCTACGTCGCCGCCATCCGCGCCGCGCAGCTTGGGCTCGCGACCGCGTGCGTCGAGAAGCGCGGCACGCTCGGCGGCGTCTGCCTGAACGTCGGCTGCATCCCGTCGAAGGCTTTGTTGCACGATTCCGAGCTGTTCGAGCAGGC
>JACZUY010000183.1 GCA_022572945.1 Pseudomonadota bacterium | reverse complement strand
GGGCGCGGCCGAAGCCGCTTCGGCCGGCGCCCCAGACCACGCGGTCCTCGCCGAGTCCGCCGTAGACGCCGCGCGCGGCGACGCGCTCGACGTGCTCGTCGGGCAGCTCGTCGACGAAGCGCGACGGCAGGCTCGACTGCCACTGGTTGTAGATTCGGCGATTGGCGGCGAACAGCACGTACGCCCGTTGGCGCGCCCGCGTGAGCCCGACGTAGGCGAGCCGGCGCTCCTCCTCGAGCGCCCTCGCGCCCTTGTCCCGGAGCGCGCGCTCGTGCGGGAACAGGCCTTCCTCCCAGCCGGGCAGGAACACGCTGTCGAACTCGAGGCCCTTCGCGGTGTGCAGCGTCATCACGTTGATCACGTCGCCGCCGGCGCTGTCGTCGATGTCCATCACCAGGCTCACATGCTCGAGGAAGGCCTCGATCGATTCGAAATCCTCGAGCGCGCGCACCAGCTCCTTGAGGTTCTCGAGCCGGCCCGGCGCGGTCGCGGACTTGTCGTTCCGCCACATCTCGGTGGTGCCCGATTCGTCGAGCATGAGCGCGACGACCTCGGGGTGCGGCAGGCTCGCGAGCCGCGCGCGCCAGCGGTCGAAGCCGGCGATCAGGCCGTCCAGCGCCGCCCGCGCCCTGGGCTTCAGCTCGTCGGTCTCGACCACCGCGCGCGCCGCCGCGAGCAGCGGGCATCGCCGCGCCCGCGCCACCTGGTGCACGACGCGCAACGACAGGTCGCCGAGGCCGCGCTTGGGCCAGTTGACGATGCGCTCGAACGCGAGGTCGTCGTCCTCCTGCACGGTGACGCGCATATACGCCACGGCGTCGCGAATCTCCTGCCGCTCGTAGAAGCGCAGGCCGCCGATCACCTTGTAGGGCAGGCCGATGGTGAGGAAGCGCTCCTCGAAGGCGCGGGTCTGGAACCCGGCGCGCACCAGCACCGCGACCTCGGCGAGCGCATGGCCCCGGCGCTGCAACGCCTCGATCTCCTCGCCGACGACGCGCGCCTCCACGTCGCCGTCCCACACCCCTTGCACGCGCACCTTGTCGCCGCCGGCGACGTCGGTCCACAGCGTCTTGCCGAGGCGTCCGGCGTTCTGTGCGATCAGCCCGGAGGCGGCGCCGAGAATGTGCCGGGTCGAGCGGTAGTTGCGTTCGAGCCGCACCACGCTGGCGCCGGGGAAGTCGCGCTCGAACTTGAGGATGTTGGCGACCTCGGCGCCGCGCCAGCTGTAGATCGACTGGTCGTCGTCGCCGACGCAGCACAGGTTCCTGTGCGCCTGGGCGAGCAGGCGGAGCCACAGGTATTGGGCGACGTTGGTGTCCTGGTACTCGTCGACGAGGACGTAGCGGAACTGCCGCTGCCAGCGCTCGAGGACTTCCGGGTGCGCGGTGAAGAGGTCGAGCCCGTGCAGCAACAGGTCGCCGAAGTCGGCGGCGTTGAACGCGACGAGCCGGTCCTGGTAGGCGCGGTAGAGCTTGGCGGCGCGGCCGTTGGCGAACTCGCCGCCGTCGTCCGCCGCGACCTTGTCGGGGCCGAGCCCGCGGTCCTTCCAGCGCTGGATGATCTCGACCAGCGCGCGCGCCGGCCAGCGCTTCTCGTCGATGTCGTGGGCGCTCAGCACCTGCTTCGCGAGGCGCACCTGATCGTCGGTGTCGATGATCGTGTAGTTGGGCTTGAGCCCGGCGAGCTCGGCGTGGCGGCGCAGGATCCGCGCGCCGATGGCGTGGAAGGTGCCGAGCCACATGTCGTCGACGGGGCGGTTGATGAGCCGGGCGACGCGGTCCTTCATCTCGCGCGCGGCCTTGTTGGTGAAGGTCACGGCGAGCACCTGGTTGGGCCAGGCGAGACCCTGGATGAGGATGTGGGCGAGGCGGGTGGTGAGCACGCGCGTCTTGCCGGTGCCGGCGCCGGCGAGCACCAGCACGGGCCCTTCGGTCGCCTCGACCGCCTCGCGCTGCGCCTCATTCAGCTCGGCGAGGTGGTCGCCCGGCGGAGGCTCCGGCGCGCACGGCTCGGCGGTCGAGAGGTCGAAGGGATCGGACATTGCTGGCGCGTTTATAGACCGCGAACGAGCCGATTGCACGCCCGCGGCGCGGCTCTCACCAGGCGCCGCGGTCGGTCTCGACGGCGAGAGCGCGGACGCGTATCCCGGATTCCCCGCGCCGGGTTGAATTGGTCTTGCCGGAAGGGCGGCCCGGGGACCACACTCGCGGGCGCGACGGTTCGGCTCAACGGCACAGGAGGGGGCGATGCGGGCTGCGGTGATGGAGGGCGTGCGCGAGCCGCTGGTGGTGCGCGAGGTGGCCGATCCCGAATGCGCGGCGCACGGCGCGGTGGTGCGGGTCGAGGCCAACGGCGTCTGCCGCTCGGACTGGCACGCCTGGGTCGGCGACTGGGACTGGATCGGGATAAAGTTCGAGTTCCCCCACGTGCTCGGGCACGAGTTCTGCGGCGTCGTCGAGGAGGTCGGCCCCGAGGTCGGGGGGTTCGCGCCGGGCGATCGCGTCATCGTGCCGTTCAGCCAGGGCGAGGGCAGCTGCGAGCAGTGCCGGCAGGGGCTGCAGAACGTCTGCGAGCGCGGTTTCGCGCCGGGGTTCGCGTACTGGGGCGGCTTCGGCCGTTACGTCGCGGTGCCGCACGCCGACGTGAATCTCGTGACGCTGCCCGAATCGATCGGCTTCGTCGAGGGCGCGAGCCTGGGCTGCCGCTACATGACCGCGTTCCACGGCCTGTTCGACCAGGGCAAGGTCCAGGCCGGCGAATGGGTGGCGGTGCACGGCTGCGGCGGCATCGGGCTCTCGGCGGTGCAGATCGCGACCGCGCTCGGCGCCAACGTCATCGGCGTCGACATCGACGCCGACAAGCTCGAGATGGCGAAGAAACTGGGCGCGGTCGAAACCGTGCACGCCGGCAACGCCGATCCCGCCAAGGCGATCAGGGAGATCACCAAGGGCGGGGCGCACGTCTCGGTCGACGGGCTCGGCATCGCCGAGACCTGCCGCAACTCGATCCGCTCGCTCAGGCGGCGCGGCCGGCACGTCCAGATCGGCATGACCAGCGCCGCCGAGCGGGGCGAGATCGCGATTCCGATCGACGTCATCGTCTCCAGGGAGCTGGTCATCACCGGCTCGCACGGCATGCAGGTGCCGCGCTACGCCTCGATGCTCGGCATGATCGAGGCGGGCAAGCTCGACCCCGGCGCGCTGGTCAGCCGCACGCTGGCGCTCGAGGAGGCCGGCGACGTGCTCGCGTCGATGGACGACTTCGCCACCCTCGGCGTCCCCGTCATCGACCGGTACTGAGGGCGATACTGAGAGCCGCCTGCGACCCCGGCGCCCGGGGTTCGCCTCGGCCACGAGGTGCATTTCGTCCAGTAGCCATTTTTTACGCTGGCGGCGTCGCCGACCCACTCCTGGGGAATGAGGCGATACGGATATGTTGTGTTCGGTTGCGGGCTACCCCCGAAATGTGGTAGACTGCGGCTATGGAGACTGAAATTCGATCACACTCCGGCGAGGAAGCGTTTAGCGATAACCGTCCCACATCCAAGCAAATTGAGATCGCTGAGTGGCTAGGCCACTACAAAGGCGCGACCGTTCCTCAAGAGTGCTATGACGATTGGAGAGCTTGGAAGCGTTGGATCAAGGGTTTGATCGATCGCGTTGATCTCGACATTGCCAATGAGATGCGCATCGATTTTGGCTTGCACTGCGACTTCCACGATCCCGTCTCTATTATCGGGTGCCTTAAGTATTACGATAAGGTGCGAACCAGCGAGGTATCTCGCTCAGAGCTACAGCGGCAGCGCGCCAAGGAACTCTTGATCGCCGGCGTCGATCCTTACGCGATCGCTGACCAATTCGAAATGTCCGATCAGGTGCTCTTTGAGATTGTGCGAGAAGTCGAGCGCGGGGAGCACTTGATCGTAGCCATTTGATTTCTACCGTGATGGGCTGACCAACGGCGGCGCAGGGCTCGACGAGATGGCGAAGGAGCTCGACGCGATCTTCGTCAGCATTGCCGCCGCGGCCGCCGGCGAATAGGGCCGCCGCTCCATCAAACCGCGCCCAGGGGCGGCGGCGTGCGGCGCATGCCGCCGATCGCGCGGCCGACGATCGCCGCGAACACGATCGCGCCGCCCGCCAACGTCGGGACGCTTGGCTCCTCGCGCATTCAGCATCCGCTTACCACCAGCTACGATGCCCTGCATGCGGCAAAGCTGGCGCTGTGGCCGACCCGCCGAGTGGGATTCAATAAGGTTCTCCGTTCTTCCCGCTGACTGTGGTGCGGCGCGCACGGCTCGGCGGTCGAGAGGTCGAAGGATGAGGACCGACACATTCGCTTTGAATTGCCATATAAGCAGCCCGCTCGATCACGAAAAATGTTATGCCGAGCTGACCCCCCGCGGGCGCTGACGTAAACGAAGTAGCCGACACGAATGTCGATCAAACTCCCGGTTCCGGTTTTCCGCCTTTCGGTCCTCGCGGCGCTTTCGTGGCTCGCCCTGGCGTCATTGACGGCCCGGGCGCAGGAGCCGTGCGCGGCGCCGGCGCCGGTATGCGCGGCGCAAGGCTCGGT
>JACZUY010000182.1 GCA_022572945.1 Pseudomonadota bacterium | reverse complement strand
CCCGCCTGTCAAGCGCCGCCGCGCCGCCGCCGCGAGCGCGGCGTCATACCGGCGAGCCCACGAATGGACTCAGCCTAATGTTCGCTCAGGCGCCGGGCGGGGCCATCCGGCCCCGTGGCTTTCGCGCCAGGGGGCGCGGCGCGCAATTATTGCGATCAAAGCTGGCGCGCTCGGCCCTCCGAGCCGATGAAGGTGTCTTCATCGGCTCGGCGTCACTCATCGAAGATGCGTCTTACGCCTTTGACTTTGCAGAGGACCGGGACCGGCCGCTGCGCCCGCTCGCGCGGCGTCCGCGCCAAATGCTCGGCCGTCCGCGTGAGCACGAATTCGGTGACGTTGATCACGTCGAGGCGCCGCGCCGCCTCGCGCATCGGCACCCACTGGAGATCGAGCAACTCGCCGTCGCCCTCGAGCGCGCCCCGCGCATGCCGGGCGTCGACGGCGAAGAACCGCGTGTTGAAGCGTTGCGGCAGGGTGGTCGGGGTGATCGCCCGGGCAACATAGTCGAGCGCCTCCAGGGCCGGGCGCGCCCCGGCCGCGGCGAAAGCGCGCCACAGCGCCGTGCCCGGACAACCGTCGAGGCGCCGGCCGCTCACCTGCATCGAGAGCAAGAGCCCGGTTTCCTCGAAGGTCTCGCGAATCACCGCCATCGCAAGCGCATTCGGATCCGCCGAACGGCAGCGCCGGGTGAGCTTGCGCGCGACCTCGGGGCGAAGCGCGACCCCGGGCGGGAGGGCGTGGTCGGCGCGCTCGAGCCGGCCTCCGGGAAAAACATAGATGTTGGGAAGAAAACGGCTACGCGGGCGCCGGCGCCCCATCACCACCTCGGCGTCGGCGCCGCCACCGCGCACGATCACCAGGCTGGCGGCGTCGATCGGCGTAACGGCTCGGACCGGACGAGGGGAGGGCGTGGAGGACACTCGTGCGACAACGCGGCGCGGGTCAAGGGGATCGCGGCTGTAAACTGGGGCCGCGCGCGGCCGCTGTCCAGCCCGGCGTCAATCCACTTGGAATTCGTTCGTGGCTGCGACGCCCAACGCCGCGCGTCCCTCGCGCGTGAGCTTGCAGACCAGCCAGTCGGGCTTGATCGGATTGTGGATCCAGGGTTGGGCCCAGCCCTCGCGAACGCAGCTCCGGACGGTCTGCGGATGGATCGCCCGGCCGTGTTCGTCGAACAGCGGCAGCTTGCCGCCCGGCTGCGCGAGCCCACGCTCGAGCCAGCGCCGTTGTACCGGCGTCGGCGGCCGGCGGTGGCTCACGGCCCGTTCGTCTCCGCTGCGCGCCGCGCTTGTCGCTTGGCTGCTCATCGGCGGTGCTTCCTCCCCGGAGCCTATCTTACCCCGGCGGCGCGCCCGACGCCACCGTTCCGCGCCCCGGCCGCACGGCGGTTTTGCCGCCGGGCCTTCATTTTTTTCGATACGGTTGGCGATAAACGAAAACAGGCGGCGCTGCCGCCGCCTGTCGTGTTCGCGCGCTGCGAGGCGACGCGCCTCTACTTCGCCTTCGGGCGGCCCCGCTTGGCTTTGACCCGTTTGCGCCCAAGGCCGATCTTCTTGGCGAACGCCGAGCGCTGCGCGGCGTAATTGGGGGCCACCATCGGGTAGTCGGCCGCGAGGCCCCACTTGGCGCGGTATTCATCGGGCGTCATGTTGTAGGTGGTGCGCAGGTGACGCTTGAGCATCTTGAGCTTCCTGCCATCTTCGAGACAGATGATGTAGTCGGGCGTCACCGATTTGCGGACCGACACCACCGGCTTGGGTGGTTTCTGCGCCGCCGCGCCGCCGTCACCCGCTTGCGAGCTAAGGATCCCGAATACGGAACGAATGACTTCGGGAATCTGCGAGCTCGAAAGCTCGTTGTGACTCACGTAAGCAGAAACGATCTCGGTCGTCATCCGTAATATTTCTGCATGTGATGTTTTCGTTGACGCGTCGCGTTCCATCTTCTTGAATCCTTCACTTGGCTCCGTGTGCGTGGTTTATTCTCATGACTCGCGGGGCCCTGTCAATAGAATATCCGGGCCTGACTATTGAAACGTGAAAATGGTATGCGTTTCGAATTACGTTCCTTCGAAAGTTAAACCGGGGACTCGTCGATATCTAATCATTCCGACATTTGTGACGGTTCGATCGCGCTTCGGTCGGTTCGGACGTCCGCGCGCGACGCGTTTCTCGTTGTGTCGCGCTGGCGCGCCCCCGCAAGATATGCTATTACGGCGTCGTTTTGCGACCCGATGGGCGAAACATGGACGCAATCGCCGACCACTCGATTGTCATCGCTTCCGATCATGCCGGCTTCGAGCTCAAGGAAATGCTGAAGCAAGAACTCGAGGCGCTGGGGTTCGCGGTGAACGACCTCGGCACGCACGGCGGCGAATCGGTTGATTATCCCGATTACGCCGATGCGCTCGCGCGCGCCGTCGCCGCGGGCGAGGCCGGGCGTGGCGTGCTGTTGTGCGGCACCGGGATCGGCGCCAGCATCGCCGCCAACCGGCACGCGGGCGTGCGGGCGGCGCTGTGTCACGACGCCGAATCGGCGAGCGTGTGCCGGCGGCACAACGACGCCAACGTTCTCGTGCTCGGCGGTCGCGTGACCGCGCCCGAGATCGCCAGGGAATGCTTGAGGATCTTTCTCGACACGCCGTTCGAAGGGGGGCGCCACGCGCGCCGCGTGGCGAAACTGGCCTGACGATTTCAGGCCTGGCCGTTTGATATCATCCCCGAAAGGTGCTGCCCATGTCAGTCGCGACCGCCGCCCTCAGCGACACCGGGTTCTTTACCCGCCGGTTGGCCGAATGCGATCCCCAACTCAAGCAGGCGATCGACGACGAGCGCGTCCGCCAGGACGACGGCATCCAACTCATCGCGTCCGAGAACATCGTCAGCCGGGCGGTGCTCGAGACGCAGGGCTCGGTGCTCACCAACAAGTACGCCGAGGGCTACCCCGGGCGCCGCTATTACGGCGGTTGCGAGTTCGTCGACATCGCCGAGGCGATCGCCATCGAGCGTGCTCGGAAGCTGTTCGACTGCGACTTCGCCAACGTCCAGCCGCACTCGGGCGCGCAGGCCAACCAGGGGGCGTTCCTGGCGATGCTCGAGCCGGGCGACACCATCCTCGGAATGGCGCTCGCCGCGGGTGGTCATCTCACCCACGGGGCGGCGCCCAACCTTTCGGGCAAGTGGTTCAACGCCGTGCAGTATGGTATCCGCGCCGACGACGCCCGCATCGACCTCGACGAGGTCGCGCGTCTCGCGCGCGAGCACAGGCCGAAGCTCATCATCGCCGGCGGCTCGGCCTACCCGCGGATCATCGACTTTGCCGGCTTCCGCGCCGTGGCCGACGAGGTCGGCGCTGCCCTGATGGTCGACATGGCGCACTTCGCCGGACTCGTCGCCGGCGGCGTCCATCCGAGCCCGATTCCGCACGCGCACGTGGTGACGACGACGACGCACAAAACGCTGCGCGGCCCGCGCGGAGGCATGATTCTGACCAACGACGAGGCGCTCGCCAGGAAGATCAACTCGGCGATGTTCCCCGGCCTCCAGGGCGGCCCGCTGATGCACGTCATCGCCGCCAAGGCGGTCGCGTTCGGCGAGGCGCTTCGGCCCGAGTTCAGGGCTTACGCGCGAGCCGTCGCCGACAACGCCCGGGCGCTCGCCGCGACGCTCGTCGAACGCGGCTTCGACGTCGTGTCGGGCGGCACCGACACCCACCTGATACTGGTCGATCTGCGCTCCAAGGGACTCACCGGCAGGGCCGCCGAGCAGAGTCTCGAGCGGGCTGCGATCACGTGCAACAAGAACGCCGTGCCGAACGATCCGCAAAAGCCGGCGATCACCTCGGGCATCCGCCTCGGCACCCCGGCGGCCACCACCCGCGGCTTCGGCCTCGCCGAGTTCCGCCTGGTCGGCAACCTGATCGGCGACGTGCTCGATTCACTGGCCGAGAACCCCGACGACAACGACGCGGCCGAGGCGGGGGTGCACGGGAAGGTGCTCGATCTCTGCCGCCGGTTCCCGGTCTATCCGTATCTCGCCTGAACACGACCCAGGAGGCGTAAGGCAATGCGCTGCCCGTTCTGTGGAAGCGACGACATCCAGGTGAAGGACTCGCGTCCCACCGAGGACAACACGGCGATCCGGCGGCGGCGGCATTGCGTCGCATGCGCCTCACG
Organism: Pseudomonadota bacterium; assembly: GCA_022572945.1. Taxonomy (GTDB): domain Bacteria; phylum Pseudomonadota; class Alphaproteobacteria; order JAAXGF01; family JAAXGF01; genus JACZUY01. The sequence goes on along the minus strand of JACZUY010000182.1, from coordinate 488 downwards.
GTTCACCACCTTCGAGCGCGTCCAGTTGCGCGAGCTCACGGTGATCAAGAGGAACGAGTCGCGGGCGACGTTCGACCGCGACAAGCTGGCGCGTTCGATCAGCATCGCGCTGCGCAAGCGGCCGGTCGATCCGGAACGGGTCGAGCGCGTCATCAACAGCATTCAGCGCCGCCTGGAAAGCTTCGGCGAGACCGAGATCCCCTCTCACGTCATCGGCGAGATGGTGATGGACGCGCTGTCCAATCTCGATCAGGTGGCGTACGTGCGTTTCGCCTCGGTCTACCGCAACTTCCGCGAGGCCAAGGATTTCGAGGACTTCGTCGGCAATCTCGGTGGCGTGCGCGGCTGACCCGGCCGATACGGCCTACATGCGCGTCGCGCTGGCGCTCGCGCGGCGCGCGCTGGGATCGGCGTGGCCCAATCCCGCGGTCGGTTGCGTGCTGGTGCGCGACGGCCGTGTCGTCGGGCGCGGCTGGACCCGGCCCGGC
>JACZUY010000025.1 GCA_022572945.1 Pseudomonadota bacterium | reverse complement strand
CGGGTTTGCCGCCGGCGTCGTCTTCGGCGCGTTGTTCCCATGCGCCGCCTGCGCGCACCGGGAGATGGCGGATTCCCTCGGCGTCGGTCAGCGTCACCACGCGCGCGGTGTCGGCCAACGCCGCCAGCGGTTTGGCGAGAAAGGTTTCGAGGCCTTCGCCCATCCAGAACACCAGATTCGCCTGGGCCAGCGCGCGCGCGTCGGAAGGGCGCAGCGCGTAGGCGTGCGGCGATCCTCCGCGCTTGACGACGAGCGCGGGCGCGGCGACGCCCGCCATGACCGCGGCGACGATGGCGTGCACGGGGACGATGCTCGCGACCACCCGGGGCGGATCGGCGCGGGCGGCGCCGATCACCGAGATGACCAGAAATCCGGCAAGCGAGAGGGCCTTCATGGGCGCGAAAGTCAGTGCTGCTGCGGCCGCGTTCACGAACGGCTGACAGGCGAATTGTAATGTTATAATATAACCTTCAGACGGCAACCACAATGGTGCGCGGGCATGGCCGGGAAATCGAACGCGCGGGCGGTCTTCGCCGCCGCCGACCACGATCACGATCATTGCATCGACAGCGCCCTCGACGCGGCGTCCGGGCTGTGCGCGCGGCGCGGCGCGCGGCTCACGGCGCAACGGCGGCGGGTGCTTGCGCTGGTGTGGCGCAGCCACGCGCCGCAGGGCGCTTACGCCATCCTCGCCACGCTCCACCGCGACGGCCATCCGGCGGCGCCGCCGACGGTGTATCGCGCGCTCGACTTCCTGCTCGCCCAGGGGCTGATCCACCGCATTGAATCGCTCAATGCGTTCGTCGGCTGCCCGACGCCGGACACGCCCCATCCCGGGCATTTCCTGATCTGTGACGGCTGCGGCGCGGCGGCCGAGGTCAACGACCGGCGCATCGGCGCGGCGATTCGCCGAAGCGCCGGCGACGTGGGCTTCAGGATCGAGCGCCAGACCATCGAGCTTCGCGGCCTGTGTCCCGAGTGCCAAGGCACCGGGCAAGAGCCGGCCCATGGCGATTGAAGCGCCGCCGTCGCCCGGCCGGCTCGCCGGGACCAGCGGCGTCGGGCTTTCGCTCGGCGGGCAGTCGGTCCTCGAGGGCGTCGACGTCGCCGTCGGCGAAGGCGAGATCGTCACCCTGATCGGCCCGAACGGTTCGGGTAAGACGACGCTCGTGCGCGTCGTCCTGGGCCTCTTGGAGCCGGATCGGGGCCGGGTCTACCGCCGCCCCGGCGTGCGCATCGGCTACATGCCGCAGCGGGTCGCCATCGACGGGACGATGCCGCTAACCGTGGCCCGCTTTCTCTCGCTCGGCGGCCCGGCCCGCGGCGACCGCGTCGCCGCCGCGCTCGCCGAAGTCGGGGCGGAGCGGCTAGCGCCGAGCCCGATCCAGTCGATCTCGGGCGGCGAGCTGCAGCGCGTGCTGCTCGCCCGCGCGCTCCTGCGCGAGCCCGATCTCCTGGTGCTCGACGAGCCGGTCCAGGGCGTCGACATCACCGGGCAGGGCGAGGTCTACGACCTGATCACCGGGATTCGCGACCGGCGCGGCTGCGGCGTGCTCATGGTGTCGCACGACCTGCATCTGGTGATGGCGTCGACCGATACCGTGGTGTGCCTCAACCACCACGTCTGCTGCACGGGTCATCCCGAGACGGTGAGCCGCGACCCGGCGTACCTCGAGCTGTTCGGTCCGCTCGCCGCCAAGGGCCTCGCGGTCTACGCCCATCGGCACGACCACCATCACGACGTCAGCGGCGACGTCGTGCCGCTGCCGCCGGCCGCGGAGGGCGGCGACGCCGGCCCGCATCCTCCTCGTGGATGACTTCCTCGTCCGCGCGCTGATCGGGGGCGTCGGCGTCGCCGTCGTCGCCGGCCCCCTCGGCGCCTTCGTGGTGTGGCGGCGGATGTCGTACTTCGGCGCGGCGATGGCGCATTCGGCGCTGTTGGGGGTGGCCTTGGGGTTGCTCCTCGAGGTCGACCTCACGCTCGCGGTGGTCGCCGTCTGCGTCGCGCTCGCGCTCGTCGTCGCCGGACTGCAGAAGCACACCGCGCTGGCGTCCGACACGCTGCTCGGCATTCTCGCCCACGGCGCCCTCGCGCTCGGCCTGGTGACGATCGCCTTGCAGGAGACCGTGCGGGTCGATCTGTTGTCCTTGCTGTTCGGCGACATCCTCGCGGTGAGCCGGACCGATCTGGCGTGGATTTTCGGCGGCGGGCTGGCGGCGATGGCCGCCATCGCGGCGATCTGGCGTCCGCTGCTCGCGGCCACGGTGCACGAGGAGCTCGCCCGCGTCGAGGGCGTCGCGGTCGACCGTGTGCGGCTCGCTTTCACGGTGCTGCTCGCCGTCGTGATCGCGGTCGGGCTCAAGGTCGTCGGGCTGCTGTTGATCGCCTCGCTGCTGATCATTCCGGCCGCCGCCGCGCGGCGGCTCGCGGCGACGCCCGAGCAGATGGCGGCCGGCGCCAGCGCCATCGGTTGCCTCGCCGTCGCCGGCGGCCTTTACGGGTCGCTGCGATGGGACGCGCCGGCGGGACCCGCGATCGTGGTCGCGGCGATGGCGATCTTCGCCGTCGTCACGCTCGGCGGCGCGTTCATGCGGCGCGGTTGAGCCGCTCGAAGCCCGCCTCGAGGTCGGCGATCAGGTCGTCGGCGTGCTCGAGCCCGGCGTGGAGGCGCAGGCTGGGTCCGGGTTCGCGCCACTCGGTGGCGGTCCGGTAGCGGGCCGGCTCGGTCGGGGCGATGAGGCTTTCGTAACCGCCCCACGACCAACCCATGGCGAACAGCTCCATGCCGTCGAGCATGGCGGACAATGCTTGCTTCGACACCGGTTCGAGGACCACGCCGAAGAGCCCGCTCGCGCCGAGGAAATCGCGCCGCCACAGGGAGTGGCCGGGGAAGTCGGGAAGCGCCGGGTGCATCACCCGCGCGACCTCGGGCCGCTGGCTCAGCCAGCGCGCGAGCGCGAGCCCGGTTTCCTGGTGACGCGGCATCCGCACGGCGAGGGTGCGCAGCCCCCGCAGCGCCAGGTAGCAGTCGTCGGGCCCCGGACAGGCGCCGAGCAGCGCCGCGGTCCAGCGCACCTGCTCGTGGACCGCCTCGGTGGTGGTGATGACTCCGAGCATCAGGTCCGAGTGGCCGGCGATATACTTGGTCGCCGCCTGGACCGACACGTCGACGCCGTGCTCGAAGGGCTTGAAGAAGAGCGGCGACGCCCAGGTGTTGTCGAGGATCACGACGGCGCCCCGCGCGTGCGCGGCGTCGGCGATCGCGCGCACGTCCTGCACCTCGAAGGTCAACGAGCCGGGTGATTCGAGGAATACCGCTTTGGTATCGGGCCGCATCAGCTCGCCGATCGCATCGCCCACGAGCGGATCGTAGTAGCTCACCTCGACCCCGAGCGGGGCGAGCAGCCGCCGGCACACCCGGCGCGTCGGGGCGTAGGCGCTGTCGGCCACCAACAGATGATCGCCGGCCTTGACGAACGCCATCAGCGCCGCGACCACGGCGGCGAGGCCCGAGGCCACGGCGACGCTCCGGTGGCCGCCCTCGATCGCCGCCACCGCGTCTTCGAGGGCGAAGGTGATCTCGGTACCACGGCGCCCGTAAGTGACGCCGTCGAACGGCCCGCTCGCCGCTTTCTCGAGCGCGGCGACCGTCGGGAACAGGATCGTCGAGGCGTGGTGCACCGGCGGGTTGACCGGGCCGTCGTGCGGCCCGCGGCCGGCGGTGACGAGCGTGGTGTCCGGTTTCATGGTTCGGGCTCCCTCTCAGCGTGGATTCGGCGCGAGCTTACGCGCACTCGCGGAGACACTCCATGGCGCCCGCGCCCGCGCGAAGCGGCGTTTGGCTGCGCCCGCCGAACTGTGATAGCGTCGCGCCGCCGTAAAACCCGCCGCCAAAGACGATGGAGTACGCTCGATGTCCTCACTCGCCGCTACCCAAGCCACCCTGATCGGTACGCTTTGGCCGACGACGAAGGGATTCATCAGCCTGCGGACGGTGATTCTTGCGTTACTGGGAAGCGCGTTCGTCGCCGCGTCGGCCCAGATCTACGTGCCGCTCTGGCCGGTGCCGATCACCGGGCAAACGTTTGCCGTTCTCATCGTCGGAATGGCGTTCGGATGGCGACTGGGAAGTGCAACGCTTTTACTTTACATGGCCGAGGGAGCCATCAGCATTCCGGTGTTTGCTGAGTTGTCCGGGGGTCTCGGAGTCATCGCCGGGAAGACTGGGGGGTACATCTTCGGTTTCGTCCTGGCCGCCGGAGTCGTGGGCTATCTGGCGCAGCGCGGCTGGGACCGCAATGTAGGGCTCACGGCGCTGGCCATGCTGATCGGCAATATCGCCATCTACTTGCCGGGCCTGCCTTGGCTCGCGGTTTACCTCGCGGGGATCGGAATTGAAAACCCGGTCAGCGCGGCCATCGCCGGTGGTCTCGCGCCGTTCCTCGTGGGCGACGCGCTCAAGCTCGCGCTCGCCGCGTGCGTGTTGCCGCTGGCGTGGAAGCTGGTCGGCCGGCCGCGAAGGTCGTAAGGCCCCGGACTCGGTCCGGAGGGGCTCTCCAAGCCCTGATTCTGCGCGTTGCGCGGCGTCAAAAAGGAATTTGACGCGACCGGACGAACGGGTCATCATCACTGAAGTTCAAGGGCATGAGACAACGTCCGGGCCATCAGGCCGAAGTCTTGAATTGAACAGGGAGCGTCTACCATGAGACCATTGAATGTATTGGCTGCATCCGTTGCGGTCGCAGCTCTTACCGTCGCGGGAGCGGCGTCGGCGGGGACACTCGACGACGTCAAGGCCCGCGGCGTGCTGCGCTGCGTCGTCAGCACCGGCATCGCCGGCTTCGCCTACCCGGACGCGAACGGCGTCTGGAAAGGCTTCGACATCGATTTCTGCCGTGCGACCGCCGCGGCGGTCCTGGGGGACCCGACCAAGATCAAGGCGGTCACCTCGACCGGCAAGACCCGGTTCACCCTGCTCAACGCGGGTGAGGGCGACGTGCTGTGGCGGAACACCACCATCACGTTTTCGCGCGATGTCGGCGTGAAGCTCCGTTTCCACGGCGTCAACTACTATGACGGCCAGGGCTTCATGGTGAAGAAGGCGCTCGGCGTTACGTGCGCCACCCAACTCGACGGCGCCTCGATCTGCATCCAGACCGGCACGACGACCGAACTCAACCTGGCCGATTACTTCCACGCCAATGGCATGAAGTACGAGGCCGTGACCATCGAGACCAACGACGAGGCCCGGCAGAACTACATTTCCGGGCGGTGCGACGTGTACACCACCGACGCCTCGGGCCTGGCCGCGACCCGGTCGACGTTCACGGATCCGGACAATCACATCGTCCTGCCCGAGATCATCTCGAAGGAGCCCCTCGGTCCGGCCACCCGTCAGGGTGACGCCCAGTGGTCCGACATCATAACCTGGGTCCTCAACGCGACGATCACGGCCGAGGAAAAGGGCATCACCCAGGCCAATCTCGATAGTATGAAAAGCTCCAAGGATCCCGAGGTCCTGCGCCTCTTGGGCGTGGAAGGCAGCCAGGGTGTAGAGTTGGGCCTCAGCAAGGACTGGGCGTACAACATCATCAAGGCCGTCGGCAACTACGGCGAGATCTTCGAGCGCAATATTGGCGTGAACACGCCCATCGGTCTCGAGCGTGGCCTCAACGCGCTGTGGACGGACGGCGGTCTTCAGTACACGCCACCGTTCCGTTAAACGACCGACTGATTGTCGATCAATCTAGAAGCGTGCCGGCGCCCTCTCGGGTACCGGCACGCTTCCCCGTCTCTTGAATCTTGCCCTTCTGTTTGCTTGCCTGTTTGGATAGGGGACCCCTGAAGGGGAAACGTTGCCCGCCATGGCCGTAATTGCCGAGACAGGTCCCGACACACGCAACCTGATCGCGCGCCTTTGGAGCAACCAGCAAGCCCGCTCCGTCATCATCCAGATCGTGGCGCTGACGGTGGTGTTCGCCGCCTTCGGGTTCATCCTCCGCAACGTCGTAATCAACCTCGAAAACGTAGGAAAAGAGTTTAATTTCAGCTTCTTTCTTTACCCTGCCGCGTACGACATAACGTTTTCGCCGTTCATCGAGTACAGCTCGAGGTCCACACATCTGCGGGCCGCCGTCGTAGGCATTCTCAACACCATGCTGGTCGCCGCGTGCGGCATCGTTCTGGCGACGATCATGGGCTTCATCATGGGGATCCTCAGGCTCTCCACGAACTGGCTGGTGAACCGTCTGGTTTATTGCTTCCTGGAATTCACGCGCAACGTTCCGGTCCTCCTGCACATCCTGTTCATCCACGGGCTCATCGTCATCCAGTTGCCGGTGCCCAAGATGGCGTTGAATTTCGCTGATTCCTTCTTTCTCACCAACCGGGGATTCTACATTCCCCAACCGGTTTGGGAACCGGGGGCCGGCATCGTCGCGGCGGCATTCGTGATCTCGGTCGTTTTCGTTGTCTTCTTCGTACGCTGGGCGAAAAAGGTCCAGGACGAGACCGGCCGGGTTTACCCCGTTTTCTTGATATCGACCGGAGCGATCGTGGGGGCGACGGCGGTCGCTTTCCTTGCCGCGGGCATGCCGCTTTCCTGGAGTTTTCCCGAGCTGAAGGGGTTCAATTTCACGGGCGGGTTGGCGATCAAACCCGAGTTCATCGCGCTGTGGCTGGCGCTTTCCTATTACACATCGTGCTTTATCGCGGAGATCGTCCGGGCCGGCATACTCGCGGTCAGCCACGGGCAGACCGAGGCCGCTTATGCGCTCGGGCTCCGTCCCAACAGGACGTTGCAGCTCATCGTTATCCCGCAGGCGCTTCGCGTGATCGTGCCGCCGCTCGCGAGCCAGTACCTGAATCTCACCAAGAATTCCTCTCTGGCGATCGCCATCGGCTACATGGACGTCGTCGCGACGGTCGGCGGTATCACCCTGATGCAGACCGGCAAGGAGATGGAGACGATGATGGTCGTTCTCCTGATTTATCTGACCTTCTCTTTGGTGATCTCGGGATTCATGAACTGGTTCAACCGCAAAATGATGCTCGTCGAACGTGAGGCGAAAAAGAAACGGGCATTCTTCAGCTTCAAGACCGGAACGGGAGAGGATTCGTGAGCGAGGGAAATACCGCCGCACAGAGTTATGCTCCCGGGACGCACCCGGATCTGCCGGCGCCGATCAGGACGACCGGCCCCGTCGCCTGGGTCCGGATGAACCTGTTTTCCTCGCCGTTGAACGTGGCGTTGACCCTCGTGGCCATCGGGCTCCTGTGGTGGGTGATGCCGCCGCTGTTCGAGTGGATCGTTCTCGACTCGGTCTGGACGGCGGAGTCGCGCAAGGAATGCTGGGACAAGATGGAGGTGCCGGAGGGCGGCGCCTGCTGGGCCTTCATCAAGGACCGGCTCAGGCTTTTCGTTTACGGGTTCTATCCCCAAGCCTCGCGCTGGCGCGTGAACCTGTCGTTCGTACTCCTGGCAATGGCGGTCGTGCCGGTGCTTTACGACAAGATGCCGGGCCGGAAATTCGGGCTCTGGTACGCGGTGGCGTTCCCGTTCATCGCCGGCTGGCTCCTGGTCGGCGGCTTGGGCTTGACGCCCGTCGATACCGACCAGTTCGGCGGCATCCTGCTGACGCTGATCATCGGCGTCACCGGCATCTCGTTCTCGCTTCCGATCGGTATTCTCCTCGCCCTCGGACGCCGGTCGAAGATGCCGGTCATGAGAATCCTGTGCGTCATGTTCATCGAGTTCATCCGCGGCGTGCCGCTGATCGCCCTGCTGTTCATCGCTTCGTCGATGCTCAACTTTTTCCTGCCGCCGGGCACGGTCTTCGACCTGCTGATACGGGTGCTGATCATGGTGACGTTGTTTGCGGCGGCTTACATTGCCGAGGTCGTTCGCGGCGGGTTGCAGGGAATTCCCATCGGCCAGTTCGAGGCCGCCGATTCGCTCGGCCTGACCTACGTGAAGGCTCAAATGCTGATCATCCTGCCGCAGGCGCTGAAGATCTCGATCCCTGGCATCGTCAACACGTTTATCGGGCTTTACAAGGACACCACTCTGGTCCTGATCATCGGCATGCTCGATCCGCTGGGCATCGGGCGGGCGTCGTTGGCGGACGCCGTCTGGGCGGGATTGTCGCGCGAGGTCTACCTCTTTGTCGCCCTGTTCTTCTTCGTCTGCTGCTTCAGCATGTCGAGGTACTCACTGTACCTGGAGCGAAAGCTCCATACCGGCCACTAGCCTCGCCAGGGCGCCGGGAGAATGAAAACCAGGAGGCAATCATGCCGGCAAGCATGAGCGATGGCATCTCGGAAGACGAAATCCGCCAGCCGACGAAGGAGCTGACCGTCGGCGAAGATGTGGCGATCGAAATGGTCGCTGTCCACAAGTGGTTCGGCGAGTTCCACGTGCTCAAGGACATCAACCTGACGGTCAACACCGGCGAGCGCATCGTCATCTGCGGACCGTCGGGATCCGGCAAGTCCACCCTGATCCGCTGCATCAACCGGCTCGAGGAGCATCAGAAGGGGAAAATCGTCGTCGACGGCATCGAGCTGACCAACGACCTGAAGAACGTCGAGCTCGTCCGCTCCGAGGTCGGCATCGTGTTTCAGAGCTTCAACCTGTTTCCCCACCTCACCGTCCTGGAAAACTGCTCGTTGGCGCCGATCTGGGTGCGCAGGATGCGCAAGACCGAGGCCGAGGAAATTGCCATGAAGTACCTCGAGCGGGTCAAGATCCCCGAGCAGGCCGCGAAGTACCCGGGCCAGCTTTCGGGCGGTCAGCAGCAGCGCGTCGCCATCGCCCGGTCGCTGTGCATGAACCCCAGGATCATGCTGTTCGACGAGCCGACCTCGGCGCTCGACCCCGAGATGATCAAGGAGGTGCTCGACGTGATGGTCGAGCTCGCCGAAAGCGGCATGACCATGCTCGTCGTGACCCACGAAATGGGTTTTGCGACGGCGGTTGCCAACCGCGTCATTTTCATGGACTTCGGCGAGATCATCGAGCAGAACGAGCCGCACGCGTTCTTCAACAACCCGCAGCACGACCGCACCAAGCTGTTCCTCAGCCAGATCCTCCACCACTAGGCGGAGCGGCGAGCAGCGCTTCGATCGGCACGATCTTTTCGACCCGACGCTCGTAAGCCTCGAAACCCGCGCGCTGGTATACCGACAGCGCGCGCGGGTGGTCGTGCGTGCAGGTGTGCACCCACACCCGCTCGGGCTTTTTCTGCCACGCGGCGTGGACCGCCCAGTCGAGCAGGTAGCTTCCCAGGCCGCGGCCGATAAACTCCGGGATCAGGCCGCAATAGGCGAGCTCGACCTCACGGTCGCGGCGCTTGTCGAACTCGACGAAACCGGCGGGCGCGCCGCCCGCGTAGAGCACGTAAACCTCGACCAGCGGATCCTCGACGATCTTGCGTAAGGCTTGATCGTCGAGCAGACGCCGCTCGGTCCAGCTCCACGGCTCGCCGACCGTATTGTAGAGATAGCGGTAAAACGAGACGGTCAGCTCTCCGGCGCGCATGATCGCGAGCTTGGTCATCGGCGCCGCCACCGTCGGCCGGCTGGGCGGTTCGCGCATCTCGAGGTAGGTCACCGTGGTTTCGACCAGCGGATAGGCGTGTTTCTTGCGCGCCATCGAGGCGCCTCTATCGCCGCCCGCTCGCCGGCGGCGCGTCCACCAGCGAGAGCGCCATCACGCGGCGCGGCTCGATCGCATAGCCGATGCGCGCGTAAAACGCCGGCACGTCGAGATCGGTGTCGCGAATGATCAGGTTGAGCTTGCGCACGCCGGGCGCGGCAAGCCAGGCCTCGGCGTGGGCGACGGGCCTGATGACCGGATCGAAGCCGGCCCCGGCCGCCGGCTCATCGGCGTCAGCTTTCGATCGGAGTGTCATCGCGGCCCCCCCATTCCGACCACGACCCGTCATAGACCGCCACGTCGCCATGCCCCGCGAGATGCAGCCCGAGCGCGAGCACCCCCCGCGGTGACGCCTGAGCCGCAGGTCGTCACCACCGGTCTGCCGCGCGCGACGCCGGCGGCGGCGAACGCCTCGTTCAATGCGCCCGGGCCGAGGAGCGCGCCGGTGTCCGCATCGATGAGCCCGCCGTACGGCAGGTTGACGCTGCCGGGAATGTGACCGCCGCGCAGCCCCGGGCGCGGTTCCGGGTCGGTTCCGGCGAACCGCCCGGGCGAGCGCGCGTCGAGGATCTGCTCGCGCCCGCTCTCGACGTTGTCGCGCATCTGCTCGAGGTCGCGCACGAGCAGCGGGATCATGCGCGCGGTGAAGTGGCGTTCGCGCGGCATCACCGCCGCGTCGTCGACCGGCCGCCCCTCGGCCCGCCACTTGGCGAGGCCGCCGTCGAGCACCGAGACGTCGTCGTGGCCGAACACGCGGAACATCCACCACGCCCGGGGCGCCGCCATCCACGACCCCGAATCGTAAACCACGATGCGGGCGCCGTCGCCGAGGCCCAGCTTGCCCATGCGGTTCGAGAACGTCTCCGGGTCGGGCAGCATGTGGGGCAGGGGGCTGGCGGCGTCGGCGATCTCGTCGATGTCGAAGAACACCGCGCCGGGGATGTGGCGTTCCGCATACTCGGCCTTGGCGTCGCGGTCCCCGCCGGGGAGGAACCACGAGGCGTCGACCACGCGCACGTCGGGCGCCTCGAGCCGGGCGGCGAGCCACTCGGTGCCGACCAGGGAGTCGGTGGGATCGTTCGCCACCGCGCTCAGCCTCCCGGTTCGGTCATTCGCCGGCGAAAGCGATGACGACGCGCCGGTTGTGGCGCCCCTTGTTTTCGATCTTCCTCACCTCGACGCGGCCGATCTCGCCGGTGGCGGCGACGTGGGTGCCGCCGCAGGCCTGCAGGTCGACGCCTTCGATTTCGAGCAGCCGCACCCGCCCCTGTCCCATCGGCGGCCTGACCGACATGGTCTTGACCAGCTCGGGCTCGGCGGCGAGCTCGTCTTCGGTGATCCAGCGCGGCCGCACGGCGTGGTTCTCCTCGATCAGGCGGTTGAGCGCCGCCGTGATTGCCGCCTTGTCGAGCGTGAGCTCGGGGATGTCGAAGTCGAGCCGCCCCTTGCCGTCGCTGATCTGGCCCCCGGTCACCGGCCCGTCGACCACCGCGCACAGCAGGTGCAGGCAGGTGTGGATGCGCATCAGCCGGTGCCGCCGTTGCCAATCGATCTCGGCGGTGACCTTGGCGCCGGCCGCGGGCAGCGCCGCGCCTTCGGCGGGAACGTGGACGACGTCGCCGGGGGACTCGCCCCGGCGCGCATCGACGATCGCGGCCTCGGCGCCGTCCTCGAGCCTGAGAACGCCGGTGTCGCCGGGCTGGCCGCCGCCCATGGCGTAGAACACGGTGCGGTCGAGGCGGATGCCGTCGGCGCCGGCGGAGATCACCACCGCGTCGCAGGCCCGGGCGTATGCGTCGTCCTCGAATATCCGTTCCATCGAACCGTCCTTTCGCGTTGCCGGTGGATCATACCGTCTTCGGCGACGCTTGAGTGCCCCGAATAAATGGGGTCAGACCCCTTTTAACCGTTTCAGACGCAATTTCTTCCGAATACCGGTTCAGTCGAGCCACGGCGGCGTCGGCAGCCCTTTTTCCTTCAGGAACGCCGGGTTGAAGAGCTTGCTCCGGTAACGGTCGCCGTAGTCGCAGAGCATGGTCACGACGACGTGGCCCGGCCCCAGATCGCGCGCCGCGCGGATCGCCCCGGCGACGTTGATCCCGGTCGAGCCGCCGAGGACGAGTCCCTCGTGCTGGGCGATCTCGTAGATCGCCTCGAGCGCTTCGTCGTCGCCGATCCGATACTGGTCGTCGACCGGCGCCCCGTCGACGTTCGCGGTCACCCGGCCCTGGCCGATGCCCTCGGTGATCGACGAGCCTTCGGACTTGAGCTCGCCGTGGGCGAACCAGTCGTGCATCGCCGCGCCGTGCGGGTCGGCGAGCACGATGCGCACGTCGGCGTTCCGCTCCTTGAGGAACATGCCGACGCCCGAGATGGTGCCGCCGGTGCCGATCGTCGAAACGAACGCGTCGACCTTGCCCCCGGTCTGGCGCCAGATCTCCGGCCCGGTCCCTTCATAATGCGCGCGCCGGTTGGCGAGATTGTCCCATTGGTTGGCCCACAGCACGCCGTTCGCCTCGGTCTCAGCGAGCTCCTCGGCGACGCGCTCCGAGACGTGGACGTAGTTCTCGGGGTTCTTGTAGGGCGCCGCGGGCACCAGCCTCAGGTCGGCGCCGCACAGCTCGAGCGTGTCCTTCTTCTCCTGGCTTTGGGTCTCGGGCATGACGATCACGGTGCGGTAGCCCCGCGCCCTGCCGACCAGCGCGAGGCCGATGCCGGTGTTCCCCGCGGTGCCCTCGACGATCACGCCGCCGGGGCGCAGCGCGCCGCGCTCCTCGGCGTCGAGCACGATGTAGAGCGCGGCGCGGTCCTTGACCGACTGGCCGGGGTTGAGGAACTCGCACTTGCCGAGAATCTCGCAGCCGGTCCGCTCCGACGCCCGCTCGAGCCGGACGAGCGGGGTGTTGCCGATCAGGGCGCAGAAATTTTTGCGTATGTCCATGGCTCCGAAACCGGCTGGGGTTAAAGGGCCGCCAGACTAGCGGCGCGGGGAATAGCGATCAAGCGCCGCCCGGCAGGCCCGGACAGCGGAAAACTTGCCGTTCGCGCCGCCCGGCGTGTATTGATTGAGACGCCGAACACAGTGATAAAGTCGCGGGAAGGGAAATATCATGCGCGTCCTTGAGCTCACGTTCTATGGCAATTCTGTCGCGGCGTGGCTGGTTGCGCTCGCGGTCGCCGTGGCCATCGGGCTCGGCCTCGCCGTGTTGCGCCCGGTGATCACCCGGCGCCTCGCGGCGGTCGCGGAACGCACGCGAACCCGTCTCGATGACGTGTTCCTCGAGCTGATCGCCCGCACCCACCGCCTGTTCATTTTCATCCTCGCGGTCTACGCGGGCGCCATCGTGCTGATCCTGCCCGCGCCCACGATGGCGCTCGCGGATTCGATCCTCGTCATCGCGCTGCTGGCGCAGACCGGGCTGTGGGTCAACCACCTGGTCATTACGTGGCTCGCTCGCCAGGCCGAGGCAAGGGGCGCCGACGATCCGGCGAGCGCGACCAAGCTCGCCGTTCTCAGGGTGCCGGCGCAGTTCGCGGTGTGGGCGCTGGTCTCCCTTGTCGCGCTCGACAACCTCGGGGTCGACATCACCGTGCTCGTCGCCGGGCTCGGCGTCGGCGGCATCGCGGTGGCGCTGGCGACGCAGAACATCCTCGGCGATCTCTTCGCGTCGCTGTCGATCGTCCTCGACAAGCCGTTCGCCAAAGGCGACTACATCGTCGTCGGCAGCGACGCGGGCACGGTCGAGTACATCGGACTAAAGACCACGCGGCTCAGGGCGTCCTCCGGCGAGCAGATCGTGTGCTCGAACGCCGATCTGCTGCAGAGCCGCATCTATAACTACCAGGACCGGCGCGAGCGGCGCGTCGTCTTCGGCTTCGGCACCGTCTACCAGACCCCGCCCGACAAGGTCGCGGCGATCCCCGCCATGGTGCGCGAGATCATCGAGGCGCAGCCCGCCACCCGTTTCGATCGCGGGCACTTCACCGGGTTCGGCGATTCGTCGCTCGACTTCGAATTCGTTTACTACATGGAGGTGCCCGACGGCGCCATCTACATGGACGCGCGGCAGGCGATCAACCTGGGGATCCTGCGCCGCTTCGAGGCCGACGGCATCGCCTTCGCGTACCCGACGCGGACGCTTTTCGTCGAGCGCGGCGAGGAATCGCCGAAGTCGTAGAATGGCCATCATCATCCGCCCCTTGGAGGCGAACGACCGCGCCGTCTGGGAGCCGCTATGGTTCGGCTATCTCGAATTCTACAATGCCGAGCTCGCCCCCGAGGTCACCGAAACGACTTGGCGGAGATTGCTCGATCCGAACAAGGACATGCACTGTTTTTGCGCGCTGAACGAGGCGGGCGAGATGGTCGGCATCGTCCATTACCTCTTTCACCCCGTGACCTGGTCGATCACCGACCGTTGCTATCTCGAAGACCTTTATGTGTCCGCGGCCGCCCGCGGCGCGGGCGCGGGCCGCGCGCTGATCGAGGCGGTCTATGCGGCCGCCGATGAACGGGGTGCGGACCAGGTCTACTGGCTCACCGAGGATACCAACGCGACCGCACGCCGACTGTATGACCGCGTCGGCCGGTTGACGCCGTTCATAAAATACCAGCGTTAGGATAAGAACGCGGTTGCCGGCGACGCGGGCGTCGGCGCCGGCTGGAAAGGACAGGTCATTTCCGACGCATCTCCTTCCTCGCCGGGCGGTCCGGCGCCCGCCGGCCGGACTTTCGCCGGCCGCCGCCAGGCATTTTTCGCCGGCGCCGGCGACGGCTTCCGCATGCCCGTCTTCGTGGTCGCCGCCGCGATGGTGGGCTTCGGCTCGTTGGCTCGAGACAGCGGGTTCGGTTTCGGCGTAACCGTGATCTCGACCGCTACCGTCTGGGGCCTGCCGGGACAGGTGGCGTTCGCCGAGATGTTCGCCATCGGCGCGCCGGTGCTCGCCATCGCGCTGGCGTCGTCGATGGCCAACCTGCGCTTTCTGCCGATGTCGCTGTCGTTGTTGCCGCTGTTCCGCGACGACCCGGCCGCGTGGCGCTGGCGCTACCTGCTGGTGGCGTTGATGTCGGTGAACACCTGGGCGCTGACGCTCAGACATGGCCCGTCGCTGCCCCTCGACCAGCGCGCGCCCTACTTTATTGGGCTTTCCTTCGTCTGCATGACCGCCGGGCTCGCCGGCACGGCGCTGGGATACCACCTCGCCGGCACGCTGCCGTTTTTCATCACCGCCAGCCTGATCTTCCTGAACCCGATGTATTTCGTCTTTCTTTTCGCCGGCGTGCGCCACCGCAACGGCGTCCTGGCGCTGATCATCGGCGCGATCCTGGGGCCGCTCGTCCATCAGATCTCACCCGACTGGGGGCTGGTGTTTTGCGGTGTGATCGCCGGGACCGCGGCGTATTGGCTCGACCGCTCGATCGGGGGCGGCGATGAGTGATCCGGGGTCCGCGAGCGTCGTGGGGCTGTGGGGGCTGCTGCTCCTGGTCAGCGCCGCGACCTATGTCTGGCGCGCCGGCGGTGTCGCCATCGCGGCGCGCATCAGCCCCGACGGCCGCCTGTCCCAGTGGTTCAGCTGCGTCGCCTACGGCATGCTCGCGGCGTTGATTTCACGCATCGTCCTGTTGCCGGTGGGGATCCTGGCCGAGACCCCGCTGGTCGACCGGCTGGTGGCGCTGGGCGCCGGGTTCGTCCTGTTCTGCGCCTTCAGGCGCAACATGGTCCCGGGCATGCTCGGCGCGGTCGGCGTCTTCACCGTCCTCGCCGCGCTGCGCGAGAACGGGATCATTTGAAATCCCTCGAAGGTGTTGGCGAAGTCGGCGATTGCGAGCGCATCTACGAGGACGGGTCGTGGCCCGCCGCGCGCTCGAGCGCGGCGGCGAAGGTTTGCGGATCGACGTTGCCGCCCGAGGCGATGACCGCGACCGTCTTGCCGCGGCCGTCGTACCCGCCGGCGAGCAGCGCCGCCAGCGCCGTCGCCCCGCCGGGCTCGAGCACCAGCTTGAGGTGCAGGAACGCCGCGCGCATCGCCCGCGCCACCTCGTCGTCGCTCACCACCAGCCCGCCGGCGAGGAGCCTGCGGTTGATCGCGAAGGTCAGCTTTCCCGGCGTCGGCGAAAGCAGCGCGTCGCAGAAACTGTACGCGCCGGGGCGCACCTCCCGGCGCTCGCCCGCGGCGAGCGAGCGGGTGGTGTCGTCGAAATCCTCGGGCTCGACCGCGTAGACCGCGGTGTCGGGCGATCGTTGGGAGAGCGCCAGCGCGCAGCCGGCGATCAGCCCGCCGCCGCCGCACGGTGACAGCACCGCATCGAGCTCGGCGTCCGCCGCCTCGGCCTGCGCGGCGAGCTCGAGCCCGGCGGTTCCCTGGCCGGCGATGACGCGCGGATCGTCGTACGGCGGCACCATCGTCAGCCCGCGCTCCTTGGCGATGCGCTCGCCGACCGCTTCGCGCACTTCGCGGCCGCGGTCGTAAAGCACCACCTCGGCGCCGAGCGCGCGGGTGCCGTCGATCTTGATTCGCGGCGCATCGGCGGGCATGACGATCACCGCCAGCGCGCCGACCAGCCGCGCCGCCGCCGCCACGCCCTGAGCGTGGTTCCCCGACGAGTAGGCGACGACCCCGCGCTTGCGCTCGGCCGGGGAAAGTCGGCTGATGCGGTTGTAGGCGCCGCGGAACTTGAACGAGCCGGTGCGCTGCAACGTCTCGGCCTTGACCAGGACCCGGCCGCCGATACGCTCGTTGAGGAGCGGCGATTCGAGAAGCGGAGTCATCACCGCCCGGCCGCGCAGCCGCTCGGCGGCGTCCTCCACGTCGGCGAAGGTGGGGAGATCGGGGTCGTTCGGATCGGTCATCGAAAGGCTGCCACGGCGGCTAGAGTCCCAGCAGCGGCGGCAGTTCGGAGAGCGTCGTCAGCTCGGCGGCGGCCGGGCCGGGCAGGCGTTCGGCGCGCTGGCCGAAGCGGTTGACCCACGCGACGCGGAAGCCGAACGCGGCGGCGCCGTTCGCGTCCCACGCGTTCGACGACTGGAACGCGATGCGCCCGGCCGCGATCCCGAGGCGATCGACGGCGAGCCGGTAGACCGTCGGGTGCGGCTTGTAGACGCCGAGCTCATCGACCGACAGCACCGCATCGAGCAGGTCGTCGATGCCCGCGTTACGCACTGCGGCGGCGAGCATCTCGGGCGCGCCGTTCGACAGGATCGCGCATTTGACGCCGGCGTCCTTGAGGCGCGCGAGCACATCCTTGACCTCGGGGTACGCGGCGAGCTCGAGGTAGCAGGCCATCAACCGTTCCCTCAAGGTCGCATCGTCGACGCCTTGCGTCTCGAGCGCATAGTCGAGCGCGTCGCCGGTGACCCGCCAGAAATCGACATAGTGTCCCATCAGGCTGCGCAGCCAGGTGTACTGGAGCTGCTTGTCGCGCCAGGTCCGGGAGACCGCGTCGGCCTTGTCGCCGAGGTCGGCCCGGCATTTCGCCGCCGCCGAATGAACGTCGAACAGCGTCCCGTAGGCGTCGAACACGCAGGCGCCGATGTCGCTGAACCGGGGGTGGGTCATGGTGTTATCCTTCGCCCGCGAATCGCGGCGCGGCCGTTCCGTTCGAGCGAAGGTACCCGAGGCGGCGCGAAACGCAACCACGGCGTAAATGTCGAAGCATCAGCCCGGCGGGTCCGAGACGCCACGGAGAAGATCACGCAGAAGGCCGTCCGCGGGCGCGGGATCGCCCAGCACCCGGCGGTACACCGCCACCGCCTCGAGAACGCGCTGAACATAGTTGCGGGTCTCGTATATCGGGATCAGTTCGATCCAGTCGATCATGTCGACATCGCCGGTGCGCGGGTCGCCGTAGTCCCTGAGCCATCGGCGCAAGCGAGGCTCGCCGGCGTTGTACGCCGCCAGCGCAAGCGGGTAAGAGCCGTCGTAGGTGTCGAGAAGCTCGGCGATGTAGCCGCGCCCGAGGGCCAGGTTGTAAGCGTGGTCATTGGTCAGGCGCTGCTTGTCGTATGGCATCTCGAGGCGCCGGGCGACGTTGCGCGCCGTCGCCGGCATTAGCTGCATCAGGCCGAGCGCCCCGGCGCGGCTGACCGCGGCGGGATCGAATCCGCTTTCCTGCCGCAACATGGCGAGCACCAAGGCCGGTTCGGCCGCGCCGGGCGGCAGGTCGGCCAGGGGATAGCCGTGCTCGATCAGCAACGTGCCAACGCGGGCGCTTCGCCGGGCGACGAGGACGCCGAGGTCGGTGCGCCCGGCGGCCTTGGCTTCGGCCGCGACCAGCCTGCGCTGGCCCGGCGTTTCGGCGAGTTCGCCGAGACGCAGGATGAAGGGCCGCAAACGATCGGACAGGCCGATTCGTGCGAGCGTCCGCACCACGCCGGTCAGTTCGTTGGCCTCGATGAACGCCCGGTCGGCGGCGCTCGCTTCGGGATCGGGCGGAAGCGGCAACGGCCCTTGGGCGTCCAGTGCGGCGAGCGCGAGCTGACCGTAGAAGGTGGTGGGGAACACAGCCGCCCTCTCGTACCAGTGGCGCGCGCGCCCGGGCTGGTTCGCCGC